>JBGOYO010000363.1:0-3483 GCA_041479715.1 Anaerolineae bacterium | reverse complement strand
GATGGGCTTGGCAACCTGAACGGCGGCATTATTGACCAGGGCATTCAGGTAGCCGGTGTGGGCACGGGCCTGGCTAAAGATTGATTCCAGATTCTCGCCGATGGAAATATCGGACTGGATGAAAAATCCGTCATCAGGGAAGGGTCCACCGAAAGAAGAGCGGTCTACGGCGATGATGCGCCAACCCAGTGAGGCGAAGTGGTGCACGGTGGCACGACCTATCCCGCCGGCAGCCCCGGTGATCAGGACGGTGAGCGGAGTGGAATTATTTAAGTGATCAGCTTCTGTATTTTGCGTCATCAGTTTTCCTTTGGGAGGGAGATCCCCAGACCATCCAGCAAATTATTGATCGTATTTTGGTGCACCTTTTCCCAGGCCATGGGGCTGGAATTGGCGTTGTGTGAGCCAAGCAGCACATTATCCATCTTCGTCAGCGGGCTGTCTTTCGAAAGAGGCTCGACTTCGAAGACGTCAAGGGCTGCACCGGCGAGCTTGCCTGCCTGCAGGGCAGCGATCAACGCCGGCTCATCGACCACCGTTCCACGCGAGGTGTTGATGAGGACCACGGAGGATTTGACGCACGCGAGGGTCTCGACGTTGATCAGGTGGAGGCTTGTAGGGTTAAGGTCACAATTCAGGCTGACGAAATCTGCGCGCGCAAGCAGGTCTTCGAGCGTGGTCATCTCGACCTCGTTTTTGGTAAGGAAGACCGTATCGATGGGGATGATATCGTTTCCGAGCACGGTCATGCCAAAGGCACGCGCCCTCCGGATGACCGCCTTACCTATCTTACCCACGCCGACCACTCCCAGGATGCATTCGCTGAGTGACCGACCGGGGATTTTCTCCCACACTCCCGATTTTACCGCTCGATCCATCCAGGGGAAGCGCCGGGCGAAGGAGAGCATATAGCCGAGGACCGTATCAGCAACCGGCAGGGTGAAGGCGTTGGGGGTGTTGCGCACCTGGATGCCCAGGCTTTCTGCTGCCTGGCGGTCGATCGAGTCGATCCCGGTGCCCCACTTGGAGATGACTTTCAGCCTGGGGGAGCAGGCTTGCAATACCCGGGCGGTGTAATGGTCATCGCCACAGATGGTGCCGTCGAACTGACCGGCATATGTCAGGAGCTGGGATTGGTCAAGGCGCTCGTGCACCTCCGGGACAATCAGCTGCAAACCAAGACCTTCGAGCAGCGGTCGGTAGCGAGGCAGGAGGGGGATCATATAGGGAGCGGAGTAAAGGATGGTCAACATGGGTTCATCCATTTTCGATCATGGTTTGATGCATCAAGAATTCACTGATGGCAAAATCTAGCTCATCGTCGATATCCCAGGCTTCGGAGGCGTCCATGACGAACATGTACGGGCGCTCTACGATGCGGTTGAGACGGTTGAACAGTGTCTGCCGGGTGAACATGTAAATGCACGAGTTCTCTTCATACACAGGGGGTAAATCCTGGGTCTGGAGCAGGATGGCAGGGTTGTGATTGATGGCGCGGCCAAGCTGATCCCAAAAGCGGACCTGCCGCCTGGTCACTGAAAATAGAGTGTCATATTCAGGGATGTTGGAACGCATCGCCTGGATGGCGTTGGTGATGGTAGTCGAGCGCAGGAGGGGGTTGGTGGTATGGGTCTGCAGGTAATAATCGGCTTCCACCTGGGAGGTGTCGTATAAGAGCACCTCGTTCATGGAAATGGCATCGCCCCGCAGGTGAGCAGGGCGCTCCAGGATAGTCACCGTGGGGAAATGTTGCTGCAGCCCTTCGATGATAGTCTGGCTATCCGTATCGACCACCACCTGTTCGATCTCCGGGCAGGCCAGCAGCGAGCCAATAATGTGGTGAAACAGCGGTTTTCCAGCGAGTGGGCGGAAGTTCTTGCCCGGCACGCGCTGTGAATGGTGTCGCATGGGTACAAGGGCGGCAATTTTGAGCATATTACCTCTTATAAGAACGAGTTCCTTCTATAGAATCGAACTGAATGGAGAATATTTTCCTGATCAAAGATCTGAAGGGAGCAAAAAATCACCCCCCTCGAGGATGCCGGTTAGGATGGTTTTAATGACCGGGGAAGCGGTGGGTGAAAGCGATTGCGCAGGGAATTTCTTCAGCTTAACGAAACCCGGCCAGATGCCATCCTCCTGGAGGTAATCCGTAAAGGGGAGTGAAGAACGGTAGAGCTGATAATACAGCAGCCTCCGGGCATTGCGCTTGAACTCTGGGGAAATGAGAATTTCATTTTGTTCCAGGAAATTATCGGCAAGCCGGCGATATTCATCGGGAGTGGCGGGGAAATAGACGGTGGGGAGCTGGGTGAAGCGGGCGCGACCGGCGCATAAAACAGGCATACCCATGATGGAGGCCTCAAGACCGATGGTGGAGTTATACACCATGATAAATTTGGAACGCTGGATCAGCTCATACGAGCTGAGGGGCTGGTCTGAATCCACAAAGACCAGGTTGGGGAGGGAATCTGCCTGGTTTTGAGTGACCCACTGCCTGACGCTCTCCTGGCTGGCTTTCCCGGGCCGGGATTCATCCGGGTGGGCGCGGACGACGAATAAAGTCTCTGGGTGGTCGCGCACGATCTCCAACACCTGGTCGAGCCAGGCGAACATGTGGGGAAAGACGGTGTTGGAATGCGGCTGGCTGGTATCAAAAATGACATTAGTAAAAACGGGCACGATTTGCTTGAAGCTCGCCGCTTTGTCAAAAAAACCGGTATCCAGACCCTTCATCTCAGGCCAGAAGCGGACGCCGGCCATGGAAAATTGCCCGTGAAAGCGCTGGCTGAGGTAAGCATCCAGCCGTTCATCCTGGGCTGCGTTGAGCTCGAAGTCTTCAGGGACGTGCAGCGGGTAGGCGGTGGCCTCGCCGGTGGTGAAGAAGGCGCTGAAAGGCTGCAAACCAACTTCGTGCGTGATGGTGCGGATTCCGCGCTGCATGGCCATCCAGCGAGCGGTGGCTTCGGGGAAGAACTGCCCGTTGAACACGATCACTGCCTGGGGAGTTGTATTGTCCAGGAGGGTGGAGAACTCTTGAGCTACTTGATAAGCTGAAAGTATGTATTTCTGGTAGAGTGAGCGGATAACCACATCATCCGTAAGGTGGTGGCGGCGCAGCACCCAGCGTATAGAGGGGAGAACTAACTGACCGAGAGGCAGGGCAGGCGAAACTGTTCCCTCGGTAGGATGGGTCCATCCAATCGGAGGCCGAAATTCGAATGCCATTAAGCCATCCAATGAGAGACCACGCAGTAGCTCCACGAGATCTGGATTGGTGGAATATGTGAATGGAATTACGAGGCTGCTGGAATATAACCAGCGCGATTGGCTAATACAAGCCTTACAGGGTGGAGATTTGGATGGATCAGTTCGGTCGGTGCCCAAAACACAGCGGCTCATGCCTGCCTGGCAGACGAAGTGGACCACAGGAATTTTTTGCAGGCGCAACGCCCAGGCGGTGAGCAGAGAAAATGCGGCATT
>JBGOYO010000362.1:0-3485 GCA_041479715.1 Anaerolineae bacterium | reverse complement strand
CTGGCTTCATGGATCTCATAGCCGTCTTCCATCTGTTCCCATTCAATGTTGAAGCCCTCGCGCTTAAGCAGCTCTTTGACAAGGTTCAGCCGTTCCTTCATACTCAGGTTTTTCATCTCGGTACCGTCGGAGAGGTCACGTGCCAGGTCTTCAGCCATCTGCGAGAACAGCTCGCTGATCATTGCTTCGGGCATGGTTTCCTTGAGACGCTCCAGCA
This sequence comes from Anaerolineae bacterium, assembly GCA_041479715.1. GTDB lineage: Bacteria > Chloroflexota > Anaerolineae > Anaerolineales > UBA4823 > FEB-25. The sequence continues at coordinate 3,268 of JBGOYO010000362.1, read as the reverse complement.
GGCGTATTGTAAGCCTGACGTAGCGAGTGGGGAACTGCTCGATGCCAATATCGGTCAGGAAGAATACCTGGCGAGGCCTACCAACTCCATGGCGCTCATCTTCACTGCTGATCAATCCTTCAGCTTCCAGGTTGGCAATGTGGTGGCGGATCGAAATTGGGCTGATGCCAACTTTACCCGCCAGATCAACAACCGTGCTCCTGGGCTGAGTTAATAGTGTTCGAAGGACGAGATCTCTTGTACCGGTCATAATTTTGATGTTGCAAGTATACCAATGTTCCTTTTTTATGTCAATATTTATTATAATTATCATAAATATTGACATTAACTCATCAACATGCTATAATATTTTAATCGAGATTGGAATCCTTGATCGAACAATCGTCAAGGATTGCTTGTTTATATCACTCCCAAGGAGTTATTCATGTCTGAGATTATTATTCGCGACTTGCACGTCAATATTGCTGGGCGTGAGATACTAAAAGGGGTCGACCTAACCGTCAAGCAAGGAGAAGTGCATGCGCTGATGGGTCCCAATGGAACCGGGAAATCGACTTTAGCATATACATTAATGGGGCACCCCGGGTACCAGGTGACAAAAGGGGAAGTTATTTTTAAGGGAAAGAATGTGCTCGAGTTGAAGCCGGACGAGAGAGCCCGCCTGGGTATCTTCCTGGCTTTTCAATACCCGGTATCGATCGCGGGAGTGTCGGTGGCGAATTTCCTGCGAACGGCGGTCAATGCACGCAGGAAAGCACAAAATCATGACGACAAGGGCATCTCGGTGCCAGAATTCCGCAAGATGCTCAAAGAGCGGATGGATTTGCTAAAAATGGATTATGCTTTCGCCGGCCGGTATTTGAACGAAGGATTTTCCGGTGGCGAGAAGAAACGAGCAGAGATACTCCAAATGGCGGTCTTAAAACCTGAGATTGCCATCCTTGATGAAACCGATTCTGGATTAGATATCGATGCACTGCGGATCGTATCCGAAGGGGTGAATACCCTGCGAGGACCTGAAATGGGTGTGATTGTGATCACCCACTACCAGCGAATTCTTTCATATATAAAACCTGAATTTGTACATATCATGCTGGACGGTCGAATTGTAGAGTCGGGGAGCTCAGACCTGGCATTGAACCTCGAAGAGCATGGGTATGAATGGGTCCGTGAGAAATACGAAACGGTGCCGGCTTAATCCGGATAATTTTAGAGGTAGATATGAGCTCAAACTCAAATAATTTAGATCATATTGGTGATTACAAATTCGGCTTCAGAGATCCTGAGACGTTTGTCTTTAAATCCAGCCGAGGTTTATCGAAGCAAGTGGTGGAACAGATTTCCTCCATGAAGGGCGAACCTCAGTGGATGCTGGATTTCAGGCTGAAAGCTCTGGACCATTTCGAGAAACGACCCATCCCAACATGGGGAGGCGACCTCTCAGGTCTCGACCTGAATAACATCTTCTACTACGTGAAACCTGCCCAACAGGAAAGCAAGAATTGGGATGATGTGCCGGGTACGATCAAGGATACCTTCAACCGACTGGGCATCCCGGAAGCGGAGCAAAAATTCCTGGCAGGTGTGGGGGCTCAGTATGAAAGTGAGATGGTGTACCATAACATCCAGGAGCACCTGGAAAAAGAAGGCGTCATATTCTTGAGCATCGAGGAAGGCCTGCGCAAACACCCGGACCTATTCAAGCAGTATTTTGGGAAGGTCATCCCGATCGAAGATAATAAATTTGCGGCACTCAACAGCGCCGTTTGGTCGGGTGGGTCATTTGTATACGTCCCAAAGGGCGTAAAGGTCGATCTGCCACTGCAGGCGTACTTCCGCTTGAATGTAGCCAATATCGGGCAGTTTGAACGCTCGCTGATCATTGCCGATGAGGGAGCTCAGGTACATTACGTGGAAGGTTGCACTGCGCCGACCTATACCACCGATTCGCTGCACAGCGGAGTGATCGAAATCATCGTCAATAAAGGCGCCAGGGTGAGATATACCACGATCCAAAACTGGTCGACCAACGTCTATAACCTGGTGACACAACGCGCGCTGGTGCACGAAGGTGGAACGATGGAATGGGTAGACTCGAACCTGGGTTCAAAACTGACGATGAAATATCCATCCTGCTACCTGCTCGAACCGGGAGCACATGGAGAGATCCTGTCTATGGCGTTCGCCGGACCGGGACAGACCCAGGATGCAGGCGGAAAAGTAATCCATTTTGCGCCGCACACCTCAAGCAAGATCACTTCGAAATCGATTAGCAAGGGGGGAGGTCGCACGTCATTCAGAGGTTTACTGAAGGTGTATAAAGGTGCGTTTGATAGCAAGTCGAATACGGTATGCGACGCATTGCTGTTAGACCCTCTATCACGATCGGATACGTATCCCTCGATCGAGATCGACGAGCAGGATGTGACCATCGGTCACGAAGCGACGGTCTCGAAGGTGGGAGAGGAACAGCTATTTTACTTGATGAGCCGAGGTTTGTCGGAAGAAGAGTCGACCACCATGGTCGTTTCAGGGTTTATCGAGCCGCTGGTGAAGGAACTGCCGATGGAGTACGCCATCGAGATGAACCGGCTGATCCAGCTGCAGATGGCGGGGTCTGTAGGATGACAACGAGCACACACAGGATTATCACCCGAACCAAGCCGGGTCTCACGGTAGAGCCTGGCGATTTTCGATTCACCCAAGAGATGATCCCTGCATTAGCGAAGGATTGGTCTGGACCTGCATTTTTACGCGAGTATAGGGAACGCGCCTGGTCAGCGTATGAAAGACTGCCCATGCCGACGATTAAGGATGATGCCTGGCGCAGGACAGACATTCATGCGCTGGATTCATCGCACTTTTCGGTACCAGATGGAGATAGGCTGAAGAAGCTGCCAGCAGCACCCAAATGGCTGACCAGACCCATGGTGAGCAAAATGCATGGCGGGCAGGTCATCCTGGGACCAGACGGCACGAAAATTTCATTGGACGAAAGCCTATCGCAACAAGGTGTGATATTTACCGACCTACAGACGGCGGAGAGGGAGCACCCTGAGCTATTAGCCAATATTATCGGGCAGATTGTCAAGCCTGATGAAGGCCGATTCGCCGCCCTGACGGCAGCGATGGAAAAATACGGTGTATTTGCGTACGTTCCGAGTGGTGTGCAGTTGGAAATCCCGCTGCATTCGGTAATTTGGGGACCAGGCGCAGGATTGGCGTATTTCTCACACATCATGGTGTGGCTGGAACCGGGGTCCTCGCT
>JBGOYO010000361.1:0-3504 GCA_041479715.1 Anaerolineae bacterium | reverse complement strand
GGGGAAGATAATACTGCCGATCAGCAGGTTACCGAGGCAGCAGTCCCATGGCTGACAGAGGGGCAATACCAATTAGTATTGATCCACCTGGATCAGGTAGATTATGCAGGACATCACGAAGGCGGACCGATTGACCCACGCTGGGATGCAGCGGCGAATAGGACAGATCAATTGCTCCAGCAAATTGGAACAACGATGGACCTGACGAAAGATACGCTCCTGGTCATCAGCGACCACGGCCAGATTGACCGAGGCGGTCACGGTGGGCAGGACCCGATCGTTTTGATGGAACCGTTTGTGATGGCAGGGAAGGGCGTGGTCCCCGGCAACTACGGGGATGTTCAGATGGTGGATGTGGCACCGACGGTGGCAGCAATCCTGGGGACAAACATCCCTGCTACGAACGAAGGACACCCACTCATCGCAATGTATAATTTTTCATTGGATCAGATCAAGGCGATCAACGATGAATTAACCACGCAACAATCGCAGCTGGCGCGTTTATACCAGGAAGCGATTGGACAACCAGTGAATGTTACCCAATCGCAGGATGTTGTCACTGCCACCCAATCTTCGATGGATGGAGCTACAGAAGCGTTACTAAATATCCAGCGAATCCCGCGTGGAATTATTACATTTGTAGCCATTTTTTTCCTACTCATCGTTGCCGCCTGGCATGCGCGCCCTTACTATAATTGGATGGTCCTTGGTTTAGTATGCTACGTGATTGTGTTCAATATAAAATACCTACTCATTGACCATAAAACGTATTCGCTAAGCTCAGTCATCGATGCAACCAATTTGATCGCATCGACTGCACTGACGGCGTTGCTGGCGTTGTTGGTGGCCTGGATAGTGGTTATTCTCGGGACGAAAATATACCTGTTAAAACCCCGCAAGGCTGCCGACCTAACGATGAAATTTATCCTGGTGACTTTATCATTTATTACCATACCAGTGTTGGTGCATTATTTTATAAATGGTGCAGTCGTCACATGGACTCTGCCCAACTTCTTAATCAGTTTCCTGGGCTTGATCTTCTTGATCCAGGCATTAATAGTAGCAGCCATCGGATTATTATTAACCGGAATATCACCTTTACTCGGATATTTTGCCCATGGAAAATGAATCATTGGGAATTCTGATGGAAATTACGCTAGATATAAATAATAAAATCCATGTGGTAAGCGCCACTCCTGGTGAAACTCTGCTCAAACTGATCCGCAAGATGGGCTTGTATGGCGCCAAACACGGTTGTGAAACCGGTGAATGCGGAGCGTGTACTATCTTATTGGATGGAAAGCCAGTTAATTCATGTTTGATCCTGGCTGCCCAAGCTCAAGGGCATAAGATCCAGACGATTGAATCGATCGGGCAGCACCCTGAACAAGGATGGCGAACAGCGATGGGTCTGCACCCACTTCAGATGGCATTTGCTGCAAATGGGGCGATCCAGTGCGGATATTGCACCCCAGCACAAATCCTGGCAGCCAAGCACCTACTGGATAGAAACCCTAAGCCGACAGAGGAAGAAGTTAGAGAAGCAATTTCTGGTGTACTTTGCCGCTGCACAGGGTATATCAAACCTGTCCATGCAATCATGCATGCGGCTGCATATCTGAGAGGGGAAGCGCCTACCGCTAGTCAACAAAACGATACTGTAATCTCCAGGAGCGGTTACGCAACGGAGGATTTAATTGACCAATCAATGCCGAAAGTGATTGCAGCCAAGGAAATAGCAGCCTATCAGCGAGTTGGAAAACCGGATATAAAGGTGGATGCAATCAAATTGACGCAGGGCAAACCGGCGTTCAGCGCAGACTTGGACCTGATGGGATTACTGGTTGCCAAAGTTCTGCACAGCCCGTACGCCCACGCGATAATTAAGAAAATCGATGTCTCAAAAGCACGGGCGCTGCCAGGGGTTGCGGCGGTGCTGACCTGGAAGGATCTCCCTCGCGTTGCCTACTCTACGGCAGGCCAATCGGACCCCATCCCAGGGCCATTGGACAGTTTTTCGCTGGATAATAAAGTGCGGTTTGTAGGAGACCGGGTGGCATTTGTAGCAGCCGAGAGCGAAGAAATCGCCAACGCAGCATTGAAATTGATTGATGTGGAATACGAACTTTTACCAGTGCTGCTTGACCCAACCCAGGCGATGAATGCGAATGCGCCCATCCTGCATGATGAAGTGGATTACGTCAATTTTGATAAGTCGGATGCCAAACGGAACCTGGCAGCGGAAATCCGCATCGACATCGGGAAGGTTGAAGAAGGATTTGCGGAAGCTGACCAGATCATTGAGGCAGATTATGCCGTCTCTAAAGTACAGCAAGCATCGATAGAACCACATGTGGTTGTGACCTACTGGGATGAAGACGACCGTTTGGTGATCCGGACGAGTACTCAGGTGCCATTCCACGCCAGGCGCCAGCTGGCACCGGTGCTGGGATTACCGATCAAGCGCATCAGAGTGATCAAACCCCGCATTGGAGGCGGTTTCGGCGGAAAACAGGAAGTATTGATCGAAGACGTGGCGGCGCATCTGACGATTGCAACTCGACGACCGGTGCTCTTTGAGTATACGCGAGAGGAAGAATTCATTGCGGCACGCTCACGTCATCCGATGCTGATCCACATGAAGACCGGTGTAAAGAAGGATGGCACAATCACTGCCAATGCAATGTCGGTGCTAACCGATACAGGTGCGTATGGATGCCATGCGCTTACCGTGTCAGGAAATACCGGTCATAAAAGCATGGCATTATATGTGGGCGATGGAAAATACCGCAAAGCTCCCAATATCCAATTCTATGCCGATATCGTCTACACCAACCATCCACCGGCGGGTGCTTTTAGAGGCTATGGAGTACCACAGGGATTCTGGGCGGTTGAGCGTCACATGGAAAAAATCGCCCGGCTGCTAGGGATGGACCCGATCGAGTTCAGGCTAAAGAACACCCTGCGAGAAGGCGAGATGCAGCCTTTCAGCACAGCATGGAGCGAGGGTCGGGCGCCAAAACCAGAAATCATCAGAACCAATGCACTGGCAGAATGCGCCAGACAAGGAAAAATCGCGATCGACTGGGATAAAAAGTACAAGAACCATGAGTGGCATTTTGTACCCGGGAAACCTCATTTACGGAAGGGAATCGGAGTGGCGCTCGTCCTGCAGGGAACGGCAATCCCTTACCTGGACATGGGTGGAGCGAGCATCAAGATGAATGAGGACGGGTCATTTAATTTACTCGTTGGTGCAACCGATATCGGGACTGGCGCGGATACAGTGCTGGGCCAGCTGGCAGCAGAGGTTTTAGGCGTACCGTTGGAGGATGTGCTGGTTTATTCGTCAGATACGGATTTCACCCCGTTCGATAAAGGTGCTTACGCCTCCAGCACCACCTATATCTCGGGTTCTGCGGTGGTGAAGGCAGCCAGACAAGTGGCTGAACGAATAAAAATTAGAGCAGCGCAGATGCTAAACAGCGGTGATAACAAGGCGAG
>JBGOYO010000360.1:0-3532 GCA_041479715.1 Anaerolineae bacterium | reverse complement strand
GGAAAGCAAAAAGGATCTGCATGGCGTATTGCATAAAGGCCATCATGTCCCCAACTTGTATATTCGCCTCGGCGACCTGATGAGCTCCGACCCAGATAATCAATATAGTCACGATGTTCATGACCAACATCATCACCGGCATCATGATAACCATGACCCGGTTGATGAACCGGCTATTATCGGTCAAATCAATATTAGCTTTATCGAAGCGGTTTTCCTCAAAGGACTGCATGTTGAAGGCTCTGATGACCATCATCCCGCTTAGGTTTTCGCGCGTCACCAGGTTGAGCCGGTCGATCAAGCTTTGGATAATTTTGAATTTGGGTAGAGCGATTGAAAATACACTCACGATGAGACCCAACAGTACAACCACTGCCAGTGCGATAATCCACCACATGTTGGCGCTTTTTTGGACGGCACGGATAATGCCACCGATGGCAATGATAGGAGCATAGAACACCATGCGCATCATCAAAATGACCACCAGTTGGATTTGGGTGATATCGTTGGTCGAGCGGGTGATGAGGCTGGCTGTAGAGAACTTATCAAACTCGGTGTTGGAAAAGCTCTCGACGCGTTGGAATACATTCCGGCGTAGATCACGCGCCAGACCTGCCGCGGTCTGAGCCGAAAGGTAGCCTACGATGATCATACAAGACCCGGATACCAACGTTACAAGCAGCATGAGCATACCTGTGTGAAGGATATAGCTCGTAGACAACCTGGTAGCATTCATACCGAGCGCCGTGTATTCTGCTTTGATCGGGGCAGCTGCTGCCTGGACGATCACGCTTTCGCCCATAGCAGCAAACTTAGCAGTATATGGGCTCAATTTCTGAGAAAGTTGTTCATACGGGACCTTCGCAAGCACGGTATAGATGTCCACCCCGGGTGGCAGCTTGGACAAGTCGAAACCCATACTGGAAGCCATTGCAGCTACTTTTGCTGGGTCGGCTAGGGTTTGCTCGATGCCTGAATAAATTAAAATCGCCTGCCCCATCACCGGGTTCAGCCAGGTCATCTCTTCACTGCTGACCGGGTTCAAGACGTAGATCGGTTCCTGGGCAAGCGTGGGGTATTTCGCAACGTAGGTGGCATAATCAGGTGAGCTCTTATCCACCATAGTGTAATCTGATAGCACCCTGGATTTATCCGCCGGGCTCATGAATAAGGTCAGCTTGTCCATCGTGCTCTGTCGGACAGCCTCAGGTACGGCAGTTTCAACCCCTCCCTGCTGGATGCCGACGTTAACGATATTGGCCATATAACTCGGCAACGCCAGGTCGGCAAATGCCTGCACAAACAACAGCAGGATGGTAAGCACGATCAAGAGAACAAAAGGTTTAAGGTACTTGAGTAATCGCAGCATAGTTTATTTTATTCCCAATATTTAGCGCTTGGTTTTATATCCTTTCGATCAAAGATTGTTCTTGTTTATCGATTTGTTAACAAGTTCAAACTCATTGATTGCAGGCAACATTTGAAGATTGGATCTGCCTTCCATGAGAAGGAATATTAATATTTAATACTTTTAACTCAGTTAGGGCTTGTTTCAAGCTGGCGTGCTTTTTCAATCAGTATTACTAAAGCCTTGCCGACTTGCTCCTGCTCGTCTGCATTCATAGAGCGTGCCAAACCTTCCAGCCAGGTACGGTTGGTCAGGCTTCCTTCTTGTAGTATCTGACGACCTTTCTCGGTCAGAACAATCAACTTGACCCGTCTATCGGATGGATCTTCAGTTCTGGTAATCAATTTGAGCTGGACAAGCCGTTCAAGCATCTGACTGGCGGCTGAATTGGTCACGCCAAGGTCGCTGCCAATGTCGGATACTCCACATCCGCCTTTACGGAAAATGCGGACCATGGCGCTAAACTGTGCCATCGTCAGCCCTTTGTCTCTGGTATAAGCGAATATGTTACCCATCAAGCGGGTTCTATAAATGTCAAACGCTTCCTGTAAGGTGGTAACTAAAGGATCAGTTGAGTGCATACATTAACCTTTCTAAATAGTTAAGAGACCTTGATTATATCGATAGCTTTAGAATTTGTAAACACCAAAAACGAACGAAATGGATGAGTATTAAATTAGAAAAATATATAAATATGGGGTAATATCATTTATATATGGCGTCAATCTTCTCGATTAGGTAAAATTAGTTATACGGGCAAGATGGAAATTTGGAGCAACAACCGCAATATCCTTTCTCACATAAAACCTTACTTGAAGCACTGCGCCGTCTCCTTAAATTCGAGATCGTAAATACTGCCCAAGTGCTGCGGGTGTAATAATGGCAGTCTGACATACACACACTTATCACACTTTATCCAACATTTATCCCACGATATCCCACACCAATGAGGTGATCAATGGACGAGCCAATTGAAGTTCTTATCACACTTCCCTTCTCAGATGAGCTGATGAAAAAGATCACCGACGTCTCACCACGCATCGTCCTGGAGAAAATCGTTGCCCGTAAAGCGGATGAGATCAACGATGAGATATGGAAGAAAGTTGAAGTGCTATACACCAACCGGGCATTACCATCTCCAGAGCATGCGCCTCGCCTACGCTGGATCCAATTCCATTGGGCTGGGCTTGACCATGCCCTCGAAGAACCGATCCTCCACAGGGAAGACATGAATATTACAACCATGAGTGGCGCATCGGCATCACAGATGAGCGAACATGCGGTCATGATGATGCTGGCGCTGGGTCACCACATGCTGGAGCTCTTCGCTCACCAAAGGAAGGCTGAATGGCCTTCCGGGAGATGGGAGCTGTTCACCCCACAGGAGCTGCGGGGGAGCACGGTGGGAATTATTGGATATGGAAGCATCGGACGGCAGATTGCACGCCTGTTACAAACCTTCGGCGCCAAGGTGTTGGCGACCAAGCGCGATATCCGCCACCCCGAAGACACTGGCTATACGGTCGAGGGATTGGGTGACCCGGCAGGTGACCTGGTGAATAGACTGTACCCGCCGCAGGCGCTCGGGTCGATGCTCAAGGAATGCGATTATGTTGTGGTCACCTTACCACGCACAAAAGAGACACGTGGGCTGCTGGGGGCGAAGGAATTGGCGGCCTTTAAGCCGGGCGCATACCTGGTGGACATTTCACGGGGAGAGATCGTAGACCACAATGCACTCATCCCGCTGCTGCGAGAGCATAAGATCGCCGGTGCAGCTCTGGATGTATTCCCTGTGGAACCTCTACCCGCAGATAGCGCACTTTGGAAACTACCCAACGTAATCATCACTCCACACATTGCAGGTTTTTCACCTCATTATGATGAACGGGCGGTTGAGCTCTTCGCTCAGAACCTTCACCGCTACCTAGAAGAGCTGCCGCTATACAACCACCTGGATTTATCGCTCGAGTATTAAACCAGCGGTACAAGGATGAACCGAAAAACCAGGCGTGTTCGATACATAGCATTCTTGAACTTGCGTTGGGAAATCAGATCAGGCATCGGTTTTTGCCGATGCCTGAATATGATTGAGTAGAACTTCTGAGAGGACGCTATTGTGGC
>JBGOYO010000359.1:0-3548 GCA_041479715.1 Anaerolineae bacterium | reverse complement strand
ACAAGATGCATATCTGCCCGATCAAGCGTGCGTTGGAATTGCTCTTCTTCCCGTGTGATGGAAATAAGGATCGATTTTTGGTTACGCTTCAGCTCGGGATAGAAATCAGCGTAATTCTGGATGACCTTCTCAGCGATTTTTGCTAGGAATGGCTCGGTGAGGCCAATTTTGCCTCCGAATCGATAAGCCCGTCGGATGATCATGCGTGTGATGTAATTCCGACCTGTGTTACCGGGTACAACCCCATCGGCTATCAGAAATGCCGCGGCTCTTGCATGGTCAGCAATCACCCGGTAAGGGGTGAAATTCGCTTCCCGCTGCTCATCGGTGTGCCCAGTGAGTTCCTGGGTGGCGATGATTAGTGACCAGAGCAAGTCCGTCCGGTAGTTCGAATCTACGTCTTGTAGCACCGAGACGATGCGTTCAAAGCCCATACCAGTGTCAACGTGTTTCGCGGGAAGTGGTTCGATCTGGGTGGGGCTCAGGCGATTGTACTGGATGAAGACCAGGTTCCAAAGCTCCAGATAGCGCAGACAGTCCCCATTCACCTGGCAGATATGTCCCGGTACCTCTTGCTTATCACAGTATTTAATACCCCGGTCCAGGTGGATCTCGCTACACGGCCCGCACGGTCCCGTATCCGCCATCTCCCAGAAATTGTCCTTACGGCCAAAATACAGTACATGCTCTGGATTTAAACCAGGCATCTGCTTCCAGCAATTGGCAGCTTCATCATCCGATGGAATATCCCCTTTATCGTCCCGGAATACGGTCGTCCATAAGTCTTTCCTGGGTAGCCCCCACACATCGGTCAGCAGCTGCCAGGCCCAGGTGATGGCTTCTTTCTTATAGTAATCGCCAAAGGACCAATTTCCTAGCATCTCGAAGAAAGTGTGGTGGATATTATCCCGCCCAACGTCTTCGAGGTCATTATGCTTTCCAGCCACGCGCATGCATTTTTGCGAATCAGTGGCGCGGGTGTAAGGTCTTTTATCGATTCCTAAAAATACGTCTTTGAACTGCACCATTCCGGCGTTGGTGAACAGTAGCGTCTGATCACCTCCGGGGACGAGCGAGGCTGATGGCACGATGGTATGCCCGTGCTCGACAAAGAAATCAAGAAACGTCTGGCGGATCTCTGCGCCAGTTGGTTTAGCAGGACTCATTCAATGACCAATGTTATTACAGCTCAGATGTACAGTTTGGGCAGCGCGTAGCTGGGATGGGAATTTTAGTAAAGCAATGTGGGCAATCCTTGGTCGTCGGAGCTGCCGGAGCGGGTGCCTTCTTCAGCCGATTGATGGCTCGAACCAGCAGGAAAAGGGTAAATGCTACGATGATGAAATCGATAATGGCGTTGATGAAGACGCCATAATTGATTGTTGCAGCCCCTGCAGCTTTCGCTGCTGCAAGAGATGGATAGGCGGTCCCATTCAGCGATATAAATAGATCATTGAAATTTACACCACCGAGAGCATAACCGATGACGGGCATGATGATGTCATTAACCAGTGAAGATATGATAGCTCCAAAGGCAATCCCCATGATAACCGCGACAGCAAGATCGATGACATTTCCCTTTATAGCAAATTCTTTGAATTCCTTTAACATGGTATTTTCCTCCTATGATCATTGGATCGGATAAGCCAATTATACGCAAGAATACGCTTAATTGATGGATTGATTACAACCGAAGGGATCAACGAATATAATATCTCACCGATGTTCCGGTAGGTTGTTAGTCACGCCAAATCATCGGGTTTGTGTGAACTGTAGCACTGAGATATAATCCCCTGGTATTTAGCCTAAAAATGATTCGAGTTTAGCGGATGAAGGCCAATTTGCACCCAGGAAGCATGAAAAGCTATCTCTACTTTGCCGTCTTTTGTTCAGGGATGGTCAGCCTGGCAATCGAATTCGGTGCTTCGCGCTTGCTGGGCAATACGTTCGGAACGAGTAACCTGGTGTGGGCGAGTATCATCGGCTTGATCCTGATCTACCTGACGGCAGGGTATTTCATCGGTGGCGTGTGGGCGGACCGTTCTCCAAAACACCAGACCATGTATACGATCCTCGCCTGGGGAGGGTTTACCGCAGGGCTGGTCCCATTTGTTGCCCGCCCTGTCCTGATCATGGCAGCCGATGCTTTCGACCAGTTAAGGGTGGGAATTCTATTCGGCTCTTTTACGGCAGTCCTAATCTTGTTCATCATCCCGGTGACGATTCTAGGCACCATCTCTCCGTTCGCAATTCGCCTGGCAATCGTCGATTCACGGCAGGCTGGTCGCATTTCCGGGCAGATCTATGCTATCTCCACCCTTGGCTCATTTATCGGGACTTTTCTGCCCGTTCTCATCCTCATCCCCCTGGTAGGGACAACTTATACTTTCCTGATATTCAGCCTCTTCCTGACCTCGGTTGCGTTGATTGGTTTGTGGAAGTCGGCTGGTTGGCGGCGGATGCTGATCTGGATCTGGATGCCATTGGTGCTGATTGGCCTGGGGCTCGCCTGGGGTCGGGGACCAATCAAGAAAACGGCTGGCGAGATTTATGAAAAGGAATCTGCCTACAACTATATCCAGGTGATCGAACAGGATGGTTACCGATTCCTGCACTTGAACGAGGGGCAGGGGATCCATTCCGAGTGGAATGCCACAAACCTGAATTACGGAGGCCCATGGCAGGAATTCCTGGTTGGTCCTTTTTTTAATAATCCGCCTTATAAACCCGGCGAGGTGAAAAACATGGCCATCATCGGCCTTGCTGGTGGGACGGTCGCCAGGCAAGCTACAGCTGTGTTTGGAGATATCCCCATCGATGGCTGGGAGATCGATCCGGCAATCATCGCAGTGGGTCGGGAATATTTCGGCATGGATATGCCCAACCTGGATGCCATCGCTCAGGACGGGCGTGTAGGTCTCGAGCACAGCTCCAAGCTGTACTCGATCATCGCGGTGGATGCATATCGCCCACCATATATTCCCCCCCACCTCACCACCCAGGAATTTTTCCACGCTGCCAAGGCTCATCTCACTGATGATGGGGTGCTGGCAGTCAATGTTGGGCGCTCTCCCGTCGACCGGACGTTGGTCAACCAGATTGCGAGCACCATTCAAACTGTCTTCCCGTCAGTGTACGTAGTGGATGTTCCCGGTTCCTTCAACACCATGATCTATGCTACCATGCAGTCAGGTAAATTTGGTAACCTTCAAGCAAATTTAGACCTGCTCCGTCTGTCGGATGGCACATCAGGGCTGTTGCTTGATTCGATGCAGGTTGCGGTAGACAATGTGCAGCCGACCCCTCCTGTTGACGTTGTTTATACCGACGATTGGTCTCCTATCGAGTGGGTCACAAACCGTATGATATTGAGCTATGTAGTGTTTGGGGATCTGCAGAAAATCGGGCATTAATTGATGGTGTGTTTAACTAATAGTTGACGAGGGAGATATCATGAAAGTCTTGTATAAAATCTTATCCTGGTTGGTTGCGTTGGTTCTGCCGATAGTCATCATCCTCTCGGTGGTTCGGCTGGTGATTAACCCGTT
>JBGOYO010000358.1:0-3558 GCA_041479715.1 Anaerolineae bacterium | reverse complement strand
TCCGCCACCGCTGGCACCAGTGAGAACGTTATTACCACCGTCCATTCGCGCAGGCTCGGGAAGTGGGTGTTAAAGATCGGCTGCAAGAATGGCAGGCTGACCACCAGTATCAGCAGTCCGATCGACAACCCTACCGCATATTGCATGTACTTGTTGGAGAATACACCCTGCTTGAAAATGGAAATCCGCTCCGATCGACAAGTATATGCCCGGAACAACTCGCACAAGCTTAGGGTCACAAACGCCATGGTCTCCGCCGTCTGCACATCCACCCCACGCCAGTCGTGCTGCAGGACGTATACCAACGGGTTCTCTCCGGGCGGCACCAGGGCTCCCGCCTGCAGATGCCACAATAATCCCACCACGAACGCCCCCAACACCATACTTGTCTGGGCGATGGTCTGGATAACGATCCCCCATTGCATGTTCTTATTGATAATTGGCTCGGATGGAGGTCTTGGTGGGCGCTGCATGATCGCCGGGTCTCCCTTCTCCATCGCCAATGCCAGCGCCGGTGCACCATCCGTCAGCAGGTTCAGCCACAACAGCTGGATCACCGTCAGTGGTGAGGGTAACCCCGCCAGCGTTGCCAGGAAGATCACCATGATCTCCGCCACGTTCGACGAGAGCAGGAAGTAAACGAACTTGCGGATGTTATCGTAGATGATCCGTCCCTGCTCCACGGCTGAAACAATGGAGGCATAGTTGTCGTCCGTCAGCACCATGTCGGCGCTTTCCTTAGCCACGTCCGTCCCGGTGATGCCCATCGCCACGCCAATATTGGCGCGTTTGATCGATGGGCTGTCATTCACCCCATCACCGGTCATCGCCACCACTTCGCCGTCGTCCCGCAGAGCATTCACGATGCGCAGCTTGTGTTCCGGTGATACCCGTGCAAATACGTCGGTATATTCCACCTGCTGCTTGAGCTGCTCATCATTCAGGTTATCCAGCTCGGCCGCGCTCAACACCTGGTGGTTGGGTTTCAGTAGACCGATCGCCTCAGCAATCGCACGCGCAGTATTGGGGAAATCGCCCGTGATCATGATCGTGCGTATACCCGCCCTGCCCGCTTTTACCAGTGCCGGTGTCACCTCCGGTCGTGGTGGATCCATCATCCCCACCAGTCCCACGAAGATCATCCCCTCTTCCAATTTACCCAGGTCGTCCATGACGGGCATGCTCTGGCTCATTCGGTATGCCACTCCTAGCACCCGCAGCGCCTCCTGGGTCATCTGGTCGTTCGCCTTCAGGATGCGCATGCGCTGCTCTTCAGTCAGCGGCGAATGCGTATCATCCATGCGCTGGTATTGGCTGCACAGGTCCAGCACCACGTCGGGTGCACCCTTGATCGCAATAACGTACCCGCTGGTTTCATGCTGGTAGAAAGGCGAGAAATCTTCCGGGGTTGACTCTCTGATCTGGTGGACTGTGATCATGCGCTTGCGTTCAGAATCGAAAGGCACCTCCTGGACGCGTGGGTAGGCATGGTTTAGCGGTCTGGGCAGTGCTCCGGCTTTGGCAGCTGCCACAATCAGTGCCCCTTCCGTCGGATCGCCAGTCATCCGATAGGTCTGCTCCTCTTCGCTCGAGCCGGAGATGGTCAACTCCGCATCGTTGTTCAATGCTCCTGCCCACAGAGCAGTCCGCACTCCCGGGTATCCGTCCAGTTCTACTGGTTTACTGTCCTCCTGGAACTCTCCCCTCAGTGTGTGCCCCTTACCCGTGATCGAAAGGTACCTGTTGTCCACCCAGATGCGGGTCAGGGTCATCTCGTTCTGGGTAAGGGTGCCGGTTTTGTCCGAACAGATCACCGTGGTCGAGCCAAGCGTCTCCACCGACGACAGTTTGCGGATGAGAGCATGCCGTTGCACCATTTCACGCATCCCCAGCGCCAGGCTGATCGTCACCACCGCTGGCAGTCCTTCTGGGACGGCTGCAATCGCCAGCCCCACCGCCAGCATGAACATGGTAATGATCTCCTGCCTGGCTGATTTCAAATACACCAGCAAACCCCCGTCGGGTGCTGTGATCTGGCTGAGGTCGGTGAAACGTACCACTGCGACTACAAACACGATCCCACATATGCCGAGGGTTGCCCATCCCAAGACTTTGCCCAACTGGTCCAGCCGCTTCTGCAGCGGTGTGGGCTCAGTTTCTACCGCTTGCAGCATCTCGGCGATCAAACCGATTTGGGTCCGCATGCCGGTACTCACCACCACCCCTCGCCCCCGTCCATACGAAACCAGGGTGCCCATGAAGGTAGTGTTTTTCCGGTCTCCAAGCGGGATATCTGCCTCCAGGTTGGTATTGGCGTCCTTCTCCACCGGGACGGATTCCCCCGTCAGGGCTGCTTCTTCAATTCGCAGGTTGGCTGCCTCCAGAAGCCGGATGTCTGCGGGGACGTAGTTGCCCGCTTCCAACAGGACGATATCACCCGGCACCAACTGCGCAGATGACACCGATTTCCGCTCCCCGTCCCGCAAAACCTTGGCATCCGGGGCTGCCAACTTTTTCAATGCTGCCAGCGCCTGCTCAGCTCGCTGCTCCTGGATCACCCCCAATGTTGCGTTCAAGATTACAATCAACAGAATTGCCCCTGCTTCAATCCAATCACCCAATAAAGCCGAGACGACCGCCGCTACGATCAGCATGATCACCACAAAGTTGTTAAATTGGTCCAACAGCATCTGCCAGAAGGTTACCCCCGGGGCTTCGGTCAGCTGGTTCGGTCCATACGCTTCCAGCCGCCGGGCTGCCTCCTCCGAGGTCAAACCGGTCTCAGGTGGCGTGGCAAGCTGCCTGATGATCTGTTCAGGCGTCAGGGCATGCCAGCTGATCTGGGGCTGGTTTTCAGTCGGGGAAGTAGGTTTATCAATGATCATCTGGTCCTCCAGAAAGTGGTCGCACACAGTCGCTTGCCTGAGGGCACACGAATTATAGCAGACGTGGCGAAGGGTGATAAAATTTATAAGCCATCTGCAGGCAGTAAAACCTTAGATAATCTGAGGTTTTCAAAACCTTGTTTTACCCTCCCAAAGGAGAACATCCATGACGTATCAATTTATTCGTGTGCCTGAGTCGGGTGATAAGATCAGCTTCGCAGAAGGGGAACTCTCGGTGCCCGACCATCCCATTCTTCCTTTTGTGGAGGGAGATGGAACAGGCCGCGATATCTGGCGCGCATCTGAGCGGGTTTTCAATGCCGCCGTTGAGCGGGCTTATGGTGATAGGCGCAAGATCGAATGGATGGAAGTCTTCGCCGGCGAGAAAGCCTTTCAAAAAATCGGTTCTTGGCTTCCGGATGAAACTGTTCAAGCCTTCCAGGAGTACCTGGTTGGGATCAAAGGCCCGCTGACGACTCCGATAGGCGGCGGGATGCGCTCTCTAAATGTGGCTCTACGCAAAGCCCTCGATCTATATGTCTGTCAGCGCCCGGTACGCTACGTACAGGGTGTACCTTCACCTGTCAAACATCCAGAATACGTGGATATGGTCATTTTCCGCGAGAACACTGAGGATATCTATTCTGGGATCGAGTTCGAATATGGCACAGAT
>JBGOYO010000357.1:0-3560 GCA_041479715.1 Anaerolineae bacterium | reverse complement strand
GGGTTGTCAGGCAAATTGAAGCCCACTCCGTCGTCTTCCACCTTCAATGTCATCGCACTGGGTGAAAATTCGATGCTGAGGGTGCCTTTCTTCGCCTGGGCATGGCGGGTAATGTTGCTGCATGCTTCCTGCGCCATCCGGTAAAGCGTCAGCTCAGTCGAGGCCGGCAACCTTATCTCAACCCCCCTATGATTGAATTGCATGTTCCTACCCATCCCTTCGCCAGTCTCCCGCGCCAGCATCTCGAGTGCCGGCACCAGGCCCAGGTCTTCCAGGTATACAGGTCGCATTGCCCGGGTGAGCCGGCGCAGATTTTCAATCGTTTGCTCGGTCAGCAGCATGATCTCATTCAATTCGCCCGATTCAGGAACCGGCTCACCCGCTGCAGATTGCAGCTCGAGCTGGGCCAGCTGTACTCTCTGTTTAAGAGCGATCAACGCCTGTAACGTGTCGTCATGCAGCTCACGCGCCAGCCGCCTGCGCTCATCTTCTTGGGCTTCTGTGATCGCGCCGATGTAGCCGTGCAGGCTGCGTTGGGCTTCATCCACCTTGTCTGCCATCTGGACCAGCTCTTTTTGAAGGTGTTGGATCTCGGCAATCCCGCCCACCGGCTCCTGGATCGTTTTAAAGTCACCCGCAGCCAATGTGGCAGTCTTGGATTCCAGGGCGCGCAGTGGTCTGACCACCTGGCTTGCCCCGAACCACAACGCCAGCAGCATGATAAACACTACTGGAACGAGAACTAAGGGAGCAATCTGCGACGTGCGCAAGGTGGGTGTGGAAACGGCTTGCCAGGATTCTTCGGTGATCAACGCCCACCCAGTTGAAGTTACCGGGCTATACGCTGTAACATGCTCATCGTTGCCTGCGTTCACGTACGCTATACCGCTTTTGCCTTGCAAGGCCTGCGCTACTCCCGGGTGCTGCGCACTTTGGTCGCTAAAACCAGCGGGATAGATGATCTCACCGTTCGAACCCACCAACCAGTAAGCCAGCTCATTATTAGGAGGCAGGAGCTCACCAAAGGTTGATTTGACCAGCTTACTAATCGAAAACCCCCCTACCAGCACGCTTCCATCGCTCAACTTTGATGAGATCAAAACAAGCGGTTCGTAAGTAATTGGGTCTTTTGAAACCACGTGCTTGCCCGTACCAGAGGTCAGCATTTGAAACAACACCCCCCAGGTGGGAGACGCCGTCCAGGTGTGCCACATCGGCTGATATTCTCCTGCTGATAGCAACTGTCCCTGCGGGCTGAACCTGGCAACACCGGCATCGAAGTCAGAAGTAAAGTAACTCAGATTGTTCAGGGTGGTTGTGATGGGCTGGGCGGGATCAGCTGCCTGCAGCGTTGCCATGCTCTGCATCTCTTTCATCCGGTTGTCAAGCTGGGCACTGAGTGCTCCTGCAGCAATTTGGACCTCGCGCATGTCCCTCTCGCCCACCATATTACGCATGGCTCTTTCGTGGATGTTCAGGCTGCCAAACGTGATCACCAGGAGCAGCAGCGTAAGCGGCAGCAAGATAATCGCAAACAGCTGCAGCATCAATCCCATGGCAGGCAGCTTGATCCCGATCTTTGGGCGTTTTGACACCTTCATAAATTAACTTTCATTCTTCGGCAATGGTCCCGATGGTCTGCGATATCCACCCCAATGAGACCGCCCGCATGACCGCTTCAGTACGGCTGCTAGCTTGTAGCTTATTGAAGATGTGCGCCAGGTGTCCCTGGACGGTGCGGTCACTGATGCTGAGCTGCACTCCAATAGCTTTGTTGGTATAGCCTTTAGCTGTCAGGGCGAGCACTTCCAGCTCGCGTTCGGTTAGCTGCTCCACCTGCAAGGCTTCCCTGGGTTGGCTGAGCTGTGCCAAGAGCTTACGGGTGATTGCCGGGTCTAAAACTGATTTACCGGCATACACGTTGCGTACCGCCTGGATGAGATCAGCCGGGGAGGCGGTCTTCAGCACGTACCCGTTCGCACCCGCCTGTAAAACAGCCAGCACATACGGGTCATCGTCATAAGCCGTCAGGATCAGCACGCCAATCGAAGGGAAATTTGCCCTAACCCAGCGCGTCACTTCAATCCCGCTGGCTTTCGGCATCTGAATGTCCAGCACAGCTACATCCGGCAAGTATTGGCTGATTAGACTCTGCGCCATCTCGCCGTCATCGGCTTCAGCCACCACTCGAATATCACCGGCGCGCTCGAGGTATTGGCGGATGCCTGCTCTGACGATGGCATGGTCGTCTGCCAGGAGCACGCCGATAGGATCAGCTTTTGCGGTCATACCGAGAATTGCTCGGGCTTGCTGGTTTTATGTGGCCCTGGCGGCCAATGGTTGCTCATCTGAGAAAATGACATGGTCTGATAATGAATAAGTGTACCAGACCCACACATCGCGCAAGTTAATAAGCGCATTAGTGAATTAAATGGACCAAACGTGTCGCTGGAATTGAAGGAAGACAGGAATCAGTGCTGCGTGATAGCTACTATTCGAATAGCGATCTAAATGATCTCCTTGATCAAAGGATCACATTTGTTTTGGCTAGTCAAAGGAAGGGATGTATATATTAGGATTCGGTGCAGGGCTGCTTCCAGGCGTGGGTCGGCACGCTGCTGTGGCGTATCCACGACTGAAAACCAGGTCTGTCCCTCAAATCCATGGGCGACGATCGCCAGGGGTTCCCAATGGTCCTGATACACCAGCAGCACCACCAGCTGGCAGTCACACTGGTCAGTTCCGTGATGTGGGCATGGGCAGGACGATTGGGCATGGCGGGCTATCTGGAGGTCAAATGTGCGCAGCACCGATAAACCCACCTGGTGCGCCTGTTGTGTCAGCCAATCGACGGCAACATCACACGGTTGGTCCATCATTAGGAGAGCGGCGTTATCGCTCATAACCATTCTGTTGTCTGCTCCCATGCAGGCTTAACATCTTGCTGCGCTCACTGAAAACCCATGACCTCATCTCTGTCTGTGTAATCATGCCTAAGGTCAGGAACCATTGCTGTCATTCACGTTGGATGTTATCCAGCGGTGCTCATGAATTTCCCAGTGCATCATTCATGGATGATCAGGGTCCCCAATTCGACAGTACCGTCAAGGTCTTGTCACCCCAGGCGGTGTCATTACTCGGCAGATGGAGGCGGAAGTCGTGCATCCCGTCCATGCCGGCATGCATCATGAACTTCATATCAAGCGTGGTTGTCTCTCCTGGTTTAAGTGCCATCGAACCGATGGTAGGAGTGGGAGGTCAGCACCCCTCTACAACTTCAACATAGGGAGTCTTGCTGAAGCGCAGGGTCTTATCACCCACGTTGGTGAGGGTGAACTTGACATCCACGGTCTGCCCCAGCTTGACATTGCCCAGGTCCACTTTGTCCTGGTTCACTTTCAGGCTTGGCGTGCCGGTGATCTCGATGGCTGCCTTGGTTTGGGATGGTTTTCGAAAGGCGAAGAACACGCCAGCGATCAACAACAGGCCGCCAGCCAGCAGAATGATAGCCGGCCAGCGCTCTTTCTTCCTTCCATGGCTGAGTGTTTTCTTTTGTTTAT
>JBGOYO010000356.1:0-3563 GCA_041479715.1 Anaerolineae bacterium | reverse complement strand
GTTTCAAACAAGGTATGGGGTTGGGGCTGAGTATCGCTCGAGACTTGATTGAAGCACATGGGGGTCGGATCAGTCTCGAAAGCATCCCAGGTGAGGGAAGCCTTTTCACCATCCACTTGCCCTTGCAAAAGGCAACACAGCAGGTTCCTGTAATGTAATCAAAGTTATTATCTCCATACCTGTCGGGAACTGAACTGATTATCCGTCGAATAAACTAAATTCTGGCCATCCTTGCTTCAGAATTGCAATTTTTGACGCCGATAAAACCACCTTGTTGCAATCACATCATAATTGTGATATTTCCAGGCAATCCGCGGTTTCACTGATTTTCAATCTGCATAAGCTAGACTTAAGCTATCCATAGGGGTGATATAAGGACGAAACCAATAGACCAGGACTATGATTCGGCTAAATCTTGTAAAAGATTAAATTTTTGGAGGAACAAATGGATAAGAAAGTTGTTAGTTTAGCCAGTTTAGTACTTGTCTCGGCAATGCTGTTATCTGCTTGTAGCGGGATCGCAGCATTCTCACAATCTGCCAATCCGCTTAATGTAGCGCAGGCTGCATCGCAATCAACCACAGTCTCAACTCAACCTACCAGTGGAACTACAACGACAACGAACCCAACATCAGCCGGCAACGCTGTCAGCCAGGCACCGGCAGCCGTCGCAGGAAGCTCTGAGCTTCTGGCTGCTTATGAATCCACGATGGAATCAATTTATTCCACCGTCGGCCCACAGGTGGTAAATATTATGGTGCTGGTCCCTGCCACAGGCAGCAGTACCCAAAACTTCCCTGGTTTCAATAACACCCCCAATTCGCAGACACCTCAATATTCACAGGCGTTAGGCTCAGGCTTTTTCTGGGATACGAATGGGAATATCGTGACCAATAATCACGTAGTAGACGGTGCGACAAAAATTGAGGTGACCACTTCAGACGGCACAACTGTCCCTGGCACGATTGTTGGTCAGGATCCCTACAGTGACCTGGCAGTGATCAAGGTGAGCCTTCCCGCAAGTGAAATTCATCCGGTGACCCTGAGCGATTCAACCCAGGTAAAGGTGGGTGAGATTGCCGTCGCAATTGGTAATCCTTACGGGTTTGAAGGTTCAATGTCAGTTGGAAATATCTCCGGTCTTGGGCGTGAACTGCCATCCAGCCAGGTTGATCAGGCCAGTGGGGCAACCTATTCCATCCCCGATGTGATCCAGACCGATGCTTCCATCAACCCAGGTAACTCGGGTGGTGTGCTGGTCAATATCGCAGGACAGGTAATGGGCGTTACCTCTGCTATTGAATCTAACAGTGGGTCCAGCTCGGGTGTTGGTTTTGCCATCCCCGCAGAGATCGTTTCGAAAGTTGTCCCAGCCTTAATCTCATCAGGTTCATACGCTCACCCATATTTGGGCATCAGCGGCACCGACATGACCCCTGATATTGCACAGGCAATGAATCTGTCTGCAGACACTCGTGGTGCGCTCATTGAGCAGGTTTCACCTGGTGGTCCAGCAGCCAACGCCAATTTGCAGGGCAGCAACAACATCGTTACCATCAATGGTGTCCAGGGTACTGTCGGTGGAGATGTCATCACCGCAATCGATGGGCAGACCATCAACAACATGTCCGATATCATCGCCTACCTGGCAATCCATACCCAGGTTGGACAAACCGTGACCCTGACGATCCTGCGTGATGGCAAGACCCAAAACGTACCGGTGACTTTGGGCAGCCGCCCAACCCAGTAAACCCATACCCGCATGGTTTCTCCTTTCGCCTCCCTCAATCCCTCGTGGCTTGAGGGAGGTGGGGTGGGGGAGAGAGAATAGTGAGAGATGATCAATCATCGTGTTGTGCGTTTCCTAATTTACCTGCTCTTCCTGCCGATCTTTTTGGGGGCTGGATTTACAGGTGGCGTGTTGGTGGATCACTTCCTCATCACGCCTACAATTGCTTCAGCTAAAACACCAATCCAATCCTCCAGTGGCTTGGATCTGATCAATCAAGCTTATCAGATAATCCAACAAAACTACGTTGATCGAAGTGTTGTGCAGCAAACCCAGCTCGAGTATGGTGCAATCAGCGGAATGGTTTCCTCGTTGGGAGATACCGGGCATAGCCGGTTTTTAACTCCCCAGATGGTACAGCAAGAGAATAACTTCACCCAAGGCTCATTTGAGGGCATCGGAGCAGAAGTTATGATGAACAATAATAGCCAGGTGGTCATTGTTGCTCCTATTGATGGCTCACCCGCCCAGGCAGCCGGTGTAAAAGCTGGCGATATAATGCTAAAGGTGGATGGGGTTGACCTAACCGGGATGAGTCTCAACGATGTGGTCAGCAAGGTCTTAGGACCGGCCGGGACGAAAGTAACCATCACGTTGGAAGACCCTAAAACTAACGCCATCCGGGATGTTACCATCACCCGGGCAAAGATCAACCTGCAGAATGTTACCTGGATTATGTTACCCGGCACAACGATTGCCGATGTGCGCATCGCAGGTTTCAGCCAGGGTGTGACTAATGATTTACGGACTGCCCTCAAGCAGATTCAGGCACTGGGTGCCACAGGTATCGTATTAGACCTGCGTAACGATCCAGGTGGTTTACTCGACGAGGCGATTGGTGTCACCAGCCAATTCTTGGGCAACGGAAATGTTTTGCTGGTCAAGAATGCCCAAGGACAGCAACAGGCTATCTCGGTTAAACCTGGCGGATTGGCAGTGAATACCCCCATGGTAGTCTTGGTGAACCAGGGCACTGCTAGCGCAGCTGAAATTGTCTCAGGTGCCTTGCAAGACGCTCACCGAGCAACCGTGATCGGTGAGACGACATTCGGTACCGGTACTGTGTTGAACGGCTTCCCCCTTTCAGATGGGTCACAAATTCTATTAGCGACTGAAGAATGGCTAACACCGAATGGGCGCGTAATCTGGCACAAGGGTATTGCTCCTGATGTGACAATCACTCTAGCGAGTACTGTAACACCATTTGTGCCTGAGGGTGGGCAGGGTATGACTGCCACTCAGCTTCAGAACAGTCAGGATGCACAGCTATTAAAAGCGATTAGTGTTCTCTCCAAAGGGGGTTAGAAAAAGGAAATCATCCAGTCTATCGGTTTGGTTGGTTCACCCTCCCTGGAAGTCCCCTCCTCCCTTCCGGGGAGGGTGTTTTTAATCCAATCATTATTTTCATGGAATTTGAATTATCATGCAAACATGTTATTATCCAGTAGACTGAAGTGGGTAAAAGATCAATATACAGGGATGGTAAACCTGATTTTGTTATAAAATACGACTATCATGGCGAAGGATAAACCCGCACCAGCAGAACTAAGCAGTACTGAAAGAGCCGCATCGCTTATCCTCTCAGGTAAAAGTAAGAAGCGCGGCCTTGCACGCTTGCTACCTTTCATGGGTCCGGCATTCATAGCCAGTGTCGCCTACATGGATCCGGGGAACTTTGCCACAAATATCCAGGGTGGAGCAAAATTCGGTTACACCTTGTTATGGGTCGTTGTCGTCACCAACCTGATGGCTATGTTAATCCAGACCCTTTCTG
>JBGOYO010000355.1:0-3566 GCA_041479715.1 Anaerolineae bacterium | reverse complement strand
TTATCACTCTGTATGGTTATTCTCAGGACTATTTTTCGGATACAAGTATTCAGAATCTGACTATCCAAAATAGCAACACAGCCATCCAGATGGCGACCTCAGGGTTACACTCGATCAGTCCTATTATCTCTGGGTTAAGTATACAAGGCAATGGGATGGGCATATCCATTCTCACCAACACTCAAAATGGGGATGGTGGGACAATTGCCCCTGTAATTTCAGATACCTTAATCATCTCAAATACAACCGATGGAATTAGCATGGTTGCGGCTTCCCTCAGTACAGATAGCAAAGTGATGCCGACCTTTCAAAATTGCACCATTAAGTCGAATGGATATTATGGTGTCTTCGTCTATGCTTATGCAGAATATAATCACAGTGCCATCGCAGCCCCGCACATTATCCATACACAGGTTCTCAATAGTGGTATGACCGGCATGTATATTCTCACATCTGGAACTGGATTGGTAAACCTATCGGTCGATCGATCATGGATAAAAAATAATGGTAACTATGGCATAGAGTCGGACCGGATGCTTAATTCAGACTTCAATATAACCATAACGAATACCGTGGTTGCCATGAACCAGTCAGGAGGGATAGATATTCTTGATCAGTCGCCAGAAAATTCTGGTTCCTTCCATATCGTCAATAGTAATATCCAGGATAATCAATCTTATGGAATAAAGTGGGAAGCAAGTTATAGCAGTGGTGTCACGCCAGCAATTGTTAATAGCATACTTTGGAATCCTTCAGCCGATGACCTGTATTCTTCTGGCAATACCTGGACGGTTGATGAAGTGGGCTATTCGGATATTGCCAATGGTGATTTCAAGGGTCAAAATGGTAATTTCTCAGCTGACCCGGTCTTCTGGGATGAGTACCACCTCACGTCATGTTCACCAGCCATCGATGCAGGTACTGCCAGCGATATGCCGCCAGTGGATATCGACGGTGACCCGCGCCCGATGGGCCTCGCACCGGATGTTGGGGTGGATGAACAGGGTGCACTATGTTTATTATCAGCTGACAAAAAGGTTTCAGAAAGTGTAGCTCATTTAGGAGAGACTCTTGCTTATACCATCACTCTCACGCCTACCGAAGTCATTACCCCTTTCCAAATGGTGCTAACTGACACGATTCCACAACCCCTGTCACTTGAGCAGGATTCATTATGGGCTTCGCAAGGGAAGATCTCCTTTGCTGGAGATATGGTGAGCTGGCAAGGCGCCATCAGCCCAACCATTCCTGTCCGCCTGGGATACAAGGCAAATCCGATTGCCGTGAATACCACCGCCGAGAATTATGCCTTGATCAATGCCCATGAAAATGGTTTATATCGGACCCCAACGGTATCAACCAGCATCGTATTTGAGTTCCGGTACCTATCTTTGGTAGAGAAATCGCCTCCACCCAAAGGGATTTATGGCAAAGTGACCGATGATGGCCAACCAGTAAATAGTCTTCCATTGGATTTACGATTTTATGATGGATTTTCCTGGTCAACCATGGCAACTATTATGACGGATTATGATGGATCCTATTCATTTCTTAATATGCCTAGTCTAAATCCTGGACAGTACTACTATGTACGTTTTCAACACGACTCGATTTCCGGTCCCAATCATCTATGGACCTGGCATACTCAGAGCATGGGCACATATCTGGCAGGCAGTGATTATCATATCGGTGATTTTGATATCCGAGACGTTTCATTACTTTTGCCATTTCCTGGTACAACCATCAATCTGCCCTACACATTCCAATGGACGATGCGGCCCAATACGCCCTCTGATTCTTATGAGTTTGACTTATACGATCCGTATGATGGTAATCCATATTTTTATACCAGTCCACTTGGATATGTCAATAGCTATACATTAACCAATCTACCTCCCGGATTTAGTACGAACACTTTATACGCCTGGGAGGTCTGGGTATACAGCCCGGATGGAGGTTATGGAATTTCCTTCGAGACTAGGGCGGTCTATTTCTCCAGTAAAAGCCTTGAAACCATTCCTGGAGAACAACTTCCAACATCCAGACAAATGCCTGATCTCGAGGACCGCTTGTGGAGCCAAATCTCGGGACAGGATAAATAACAATAACGATGAAGTGAAATCGTAAAGTTATCTTACCAGGTCTTCACTATGCATGAGGCAACTATGAAAAACCTACTGGTGCGAATTGTATGATCTGACCTAAAGCCAACCAACGCTGATGCTTATCCCCTGTTGGACCATGAAATATTACCTGGTCGAGAAAGGAATATTATGTCAAACACTGAATTGGAAGTCGGTTCTTCTGTGCCCGATTTCAAACTCCCGGCAAATACCGGTGGCGAGATTGCGCTTTCTGATTATCGCGGTAAAAAGATCATCCTGTTCTTCGTGCGCGAGTTCATCTGAATGCAGTGCCGCTCGCATGTCGCCCAGTTGGGGCGAATGAACGATGAGTTTGTCAAAGCCGGAGTGCAGATTCTGATTATTCTTGGCGACACAGCGGATCGTGCCCGCAAGTATGCAGAAACGCTCAAAACGCCGTTCCCTGTCCTAGCCGACCCTGAACGGGCGATCTATCATCGCTTTGAATTAACCAAGAATTTCATCGGGATTCAACGAACCGCTTCTGTGATAGTGGACCAAAACAGAATGATTCAGTACCTCAAGCGCTCTACGAACCCTAATCTCTGGCTGCAGGAAAGCAAGGAATTGTTGCGGGCCATTCAGTCGTAGAGACTCGCTTTCAATTTTTTTACATATCTTGCAACCAATAAACAGCGGAGAAAATTAATTAATGACCCATACACAGAAGGATTTTTCAATACCTGCAACAGAAATGTTGCTGCAACAAGTTGCCGATCGGATTCGGGAACGAAACATCAACGTGCTGATCGTAAACAATGGAGAAGAAGCACGCCAGGCTGCGCTCGAGATGATCCCCCGGGGTGCCGAAGTTCACTCTGGCAAGTCGAAGACCCTGCAGGATTCCGGCATTTTTGATGCGATCATGGACCCAAACCAATATAACGCGCTACGACACCAGTCCATGAAAATGGATCGCCAGACCCAGATGCGTGAGATACGGAAGCTGATCGCAGCCCCAGATTTCATGTTGCGCAGCGTCAATGCAATCACACAGGATGGCATCCTGGTGGATGCATCTGCAACCGGAAGCCAGCTCGCAGCCATCGCCAGCACAGCCGGTAAGGTGATCCTGGTGGTGGGCAGCCAGAAGATTGTACCGGACCTGGAAACGGCGCTGAGGCGAATCCGCGAATACGTTTTGCCATGGGAAGACGAACAGGTGCGGAAAGCGGTCAACACAGGAACATTTATCGGTAAAATCCTGATCATCGAGCGCGAGTGGCTCAGCGACCGGACGACTGTGATCCTAGTCAGGGAACCAATCGGGATTTAGGAGCGGGGAAAATTATGGGCGAGTCAATTCGGAGAAACAGGCTGGACCGGCTGATCGCTGAGCTGAGCAGCTTCTGGAGAAACCAGCAGGACCAGGAGCGTATTGCTGAGGTCGTCCAAGCGCTCGAGAGGCGTTATGACCTGGAG
>JBGOYO010000354.1:0-3576 GCA_041479715.1 Anaerolineae bacterium | reverse complement strand
CCTGGGTAAGTCAGCTCAAGCTCTCGCAGCACCGCATCCCGCCCCGTCTTCGCCAGGATGGAGGCCGCAGCAATGCTCAACGAGCGGCAGTCCCCCTTGATCAATGCAGTTTGTGGCACAGTAATTTCCGGTAGGAATAAGTAATCCAATAAAATATGGGCTGGGATTATGGATAAGGCTTCCAACGCACGGCAGGCAGCCAGCCGCGTGGCGGGCAGGATGCCAATTTGGTCAATCTCTTCGTTCGTAGCATAACCCACTCCCCAGGCAGCAGCAAATTGAAGTATTTTTTCTCGGGCTGCCTCCCTTTGGTCAGGGGTTAGCTGCTTGGAATCGCGCACACCCTTCAAACAACTTCCCATTGACGGGTCCGCTGGCAGGATGACCGCCGCCGCGCTTACCGGTCCTGCCAGCGCCCCGCGTCCCGCTTCATCGATACCGGCAATAGCTGTCAGGCCGGCGTCCCATAATGCCAGCTCAAATGAAAGGTCAGGTTCGGCAGGTACGAGTGAGCGGTCAAAGGGGGGCATGGCGGCGTGTGTAAATCCCTCGCAAGGCATTCAACCGGATGGTAAGCAGGTCTACCCCCATCTTGAACGAATCACGCACCACGCTGATTTTGCTGTTCGGGCTGTAGTACCAGTGAATGGGGATCTCAACCACTTTGTATCCCAAAAGACGTGCTATGAACAGAATTTCCACATCAAAAGACCAACCCGTCATGGTCTGGCGCGGGAATACGTCTTGGGTCACTAGGCCCGTAAAGCATTTGAACCCGCATTGAGTATCCTGCAAGCCCGGTAGTGCCAGGTTGCGGATCAGCCCGTTATAAATTCGCCCAACAAAATGGCGGTAATAGGGCTCGCCATAGCGGATCGCTCCCGGGGCTTCGCGCGAAGCTATGACGATATCAGCCTCTTTCAGGCTGGGAGGAATGAAGCGGTTGATCTCCTCCACCGGCATTGAAAGGTCTACGTCGCACATAAAGCGATACTCACCTTGCGCCGTAAGTATTCCCTGCTTGACGGCTCTGCCCTTGCCACTCAGCGTGTTCTGCATAACCCTTACTTGGGGGTTATTGGCAGCAAAATCCTGCGCAATCTGAAAGGTGTGATCCTGGCTCCCGTTTTCAACGATTAACACTTCGATGGAATAGGGCTGGCTTTCACAAAATGCCATTACCTGCTTGAGTGTATCAGGCAGACGGGTCTCTTCGTTATGCGCTGGGATAATGAGTGACAGATAGGGTTTAGGCAAATTCTTCTCTCGGGCTTCCACGGTTCAGAAAATCCCCAACGAATACAGGATTGCCACAAACAATACCACAATGGTTAATAATAAGAGCACCACCAGGATCGTCCATTGCTTCTGGGAGAATTTTAGTTTCTCTTCGATGGGCGGGATCGGTGATTCAGCAGGGATTGAGATATCCGGTAGGGTCAGCGGGGCTTTCTTTTCAGGGATGGACAGTCCCTTCCCAAAAAAGTCTTCCCCTTCACCCATCGGGATTGCTCTTTCAGGGTTTGCCATGATTTCCAGAGAATCAGAGAGAAACGTGATCTCGGTCAGCTGAAGGACCTCATCGCTGTAACGCATACCATCGATCAAGCTGTCAACGCCATCCATCATCACGATCCGGATTGCCGGGTTGGTCCTCTCAATGTTCATCCCTGCATTGGCGAAGATCAATATCGGTGTGATCGTCGGGTGAGGTTTACCATGCGTTTCCAGTATCTCTGCCAGCTTTTGCGCAGCCTCTTTGCTCCCCTTGATCAGGTTGGGTCGCGACGGTCCAAATTTACGCGTGGCCTTGTCCATCTCCCACCATGTGTCGTCCCTCGCTTTGAAAAATCCCTTCGCATGGCTTATATTAAGCACGTACAGGCCTGCAGGTCCAACCAGGATGGGTTTGAACTTCTCACCTTTTCCCTCCAGCTGCAGGTCGCGCAGCATAATGAAATCGTTATCCAGCCCGCGCATAAACTTCGCCACGATCGCATCTTCAGCATATTCATCCGTTAAACCAAATTGAAATCGCTGTTTGACCTGATCAACGGCCTTTCCAATAGTATCTTTCTCGACCGATCTCTGGGTGGGCTCAATCAGTTTCATGGTTGTACTCCCTTTATTACTAATCCCTCGGTTGGTAGATTAATGGGATGCAATCTGAATGCCAGGGTATCTGCTAGCAGGTACAGATTATCCTTCAATACTTGCACCCGATAGCTTTTTACTCGTTCCAATGGCAGGTGCTCAAAAACCTCACTATGCATTCGTTCATCAGATTCCAGCAGAGCGTAGTATTCAGGTGCCGATATTCCCTGGCGGGAGGAAAACACTTCCACCGTCTGGACGGCTGCTCCAGGATGTAGTTGCTGCGCAAGCAGGTTGCGCCATTCAGCGAGTGATTGATCCTTAACGAATGGCAGCCAGCCATCAGGCTCCACCATACCCAGGCAGATATCTATGTCAGCGGGCAGCCCAGGCAGTATCAGCCGGTCAAGGTATGCTCTCAACACATTATGGTAGTACAGACGTTGCCTGAAGGTCCCCCAGGGGCTGCGCGGGCCGAATGCCGGGATAAAAATATCATTCACCCAAACCCAATCTGCCTGTAAGTGGCACAGGTAGCCGGCTAAAAATGCGGATTGTGCTGCCGGTAGAGTATTGGCCATGGCTAGCTCAGGGTATGCAGCTATAAAAACTTCCCATGCCGGAGGGTCACCTGGCTGAATGGGCAGGTCAAAAAAATGGGTTGCCTCGCGCGGTTGGCCTGAGACCACCTGGACGTCCGGGGCCGTGCTGCCAAACAGGAACTCTTTCCGATAGGTTCGCAGGAATTGGCTGATCGGTGCAGGCATATTGTGAAGATTGATCAGCTCTTCAGCCAGGCTGAGGTGATAAAAGGGAGTTGGCACTCGAAAATTATACCAGCCTGCAAGAATGTCTTTTCAGCCAACAAAAAAGCGGCCTTTATCGCCGCTATATCATCCATTGCAAAAAAATACCCTATCGATTATATGATCGGCACGCCGGTCAGATCATCTGATCCAGTCTGTGAAGAACCGACCGTAATCACTTGTCTGTCATTCATCCCCTGGAGGTGCACAGGTTGGCTGACGTTGAAATTTCCGCCCATGTTGTGGATGCGTTCCCCGACAACATAGCGTTTGCCTGCCTTCAGCTGCTCGATAAACTCTGCTCGCCGTAACAAGACCCGGTCGGAAAAGACAGCCCCCCTGCGTTGGTAAACACGTACCCAATCGAGCTGCCCATCAGGTTTAAAGTGGGCAACTTCTATTACCCCGTCATAATTTATCCTTGCCATAAGTCGGGGCGGGCGGACTCGAACCGCCGACCCCCGCGTCCCAAACGCGGTGCGCTACCGGACTGCGCTACACCCCGGCGCGGGTGAGTATACTGTATACCCTCAACGTGGTCAAGTAGAATTGCGCGCAGTAGAATTGCGCATGCCTTTACGTGCCAGGCTGTCCACCCTCTGGTTATATCGGTTCCCGGCATGCCCACGCACCCAGTTCCAGGATATATTGTGGGCTTTCAGGCTTGCATCCAGGG
>JBGOYO010000353.1:0-3601 GCA_041479715.1 Anaerolineae bacterium | reverse complement strand
CCTCAGGGACAGTTAAAGTTGCTGGATACGATATGCAAAAACAGCCTCTTCAAGCCAAACTCTCTAGCGGCTACGTACCCGATACACCCAACCTGTATGCTAAGCTATCTGCCCGCGAGCTGCTACAGTTCGTCAGTGACCTCTACTCCATGGATCCTCAGCAGGTCAACCATCGGATCGAGGAGCTATTGCGATTATTCTCATTGGATGATGTTGGCGATAACCTGATCGATTCTTACAGCCACGGGATGCAGCAAAAAGCCTCGCTTGCCGCTGCATTGTTGCATGATCCGAAGCTGCTGGTGCTGGATGAACCGACAGTCGGGCTCGATCCAAAATCTGCTCGCCTGATCAAAGACGTCGTCCAGCAAATCGCCAACCGTGGATCGACCGTGTTTGTGACCACGCATATCCTTGAGATCGCCGAGCACATGTGCGATCGCATCGGGATCATCAACTCAGGCAAACTGGTCGCAGTTGGGACGATGGAAGAACTCCGTCTCAAAGTCCGCGGTGAGACGACTTTGGAAGACATCTTCCTTAGCCTGACTGGTGGTGCAGAGGTGGCTGAAATTGCGGAGGTGTTGAGATGACTACCACATCTTCGTCGTTCGGATCCTTGTCTGACAACCTCTGGGTATATGTGAGTAAATTACTCCGCTTGCGCTGGGTAATCTTCACCAGCGGGTTCAAGCGTTCAAAACCGTTGCATAAGGTGTTAACCATTGGGCTTGGGTTGCTGGTGTTGGGAGTTTTTATCGGAACCTACCTCCTGACGGGTTCTCTTCTCAGGGCATTGGATTCACCCCTGATCGTTCAGAGCGGAATCAACCCGGAAATTTTTATAAAATCCGTCCCATCCTTGATCATTTCAATTGCTTTTCTATTGATCATGATGGCCAGTTTCAGGTTACTCCTTCAGGCGCTCTACTTATCAAATGATATGGATTTCCTGGTGTCAGCCCCTATTCCCATCCGGGCGGTCTTCCTGTCCAAGCTGCTGGAAAGCGTCTTGCCGAACTTCATCTTGGTTTCGGCCTTCGGGTTACCGGTTTTGCTGAGTATGGGTGTGGCAGGCGGATACCATTTCGTCTACTATCCACTGGTACTTTTGGTGCTGGCGGTACTCTCTTTCGCCGCTGCCGGGATTTCTAGCCTGTTGGTGATGGCTGTGGTGCGTATATTTCCGGCTAAACGGGTGGCGGAGGTCCTGACTTTATTGGGGGCAGCCCTCGCCTTCGTGCTATCGCAGTCTTATAACCTCATGGGCAGCAAATTGGAATCGCTGTCTCCTCAACAGATCTCCCAGGGATCCCAGATATTATCCAGGTTTGACAACGCCTGGTTTCCCCTGGCATGGGGTGGGCGCAGCCTGATAGACCTGGGGCAGGAGCGCTGGCTTCCAGGCGTCTTTTTCCTTGCTCTGACAATAGGCTCATCCGCTTTTGTGTTCTGGTTGGCTTTGAAGACCGCTGAGCGATTGTATTACACCGGTTGGGCCTCGCTTCAAGTAAGCATTCAACGCAAAAATAACCACCAGGTGATCGATCGTCGGAATACAAACACTTTAAGTTCCAGTCTATTCCAGCATTTATTGCCTCGACAGGTTGGGGCAATCGTGGCTAAAGATTTTAAGGTGATAACACGCGATTTAAACAACCTATCGCAGCTGGTCGGTGTGTTTATCATGGGCATCGTCCTCGCAGTGATGCTGCTGCGCACTGGAGGAAAGCCTCCTGCTGGGAACGGTGAAGCCCCGGTTTTAGTTATGTCTTTATTCCGCTCAGCCTTGGCTTATGGGAGTATGGTGATCGGGTTGTTCGTTGGCTGGGGATTGATCTCCCGCCTGGGTGTGGTTGCTTTTTCGATGGAAGGCCGAAACTATTGGATTTTGAAGACAGCTCCGCTAAAAGCGGAAAAGCAGTTGGCAGCCAAATTCATTATGACATACCTGCCTGCACTGATCCTCTCCTGGATCTACCTGCTCGGTGTTGCAGCTCTGCAGCACACTCCCTTTACAACAATACTCTATGGTTTACCCTCCATAGCCTTGATCCTGGCAGGTCTGGGTGGGATCAACCTGGCACTGGGCGTGCGAAGCGTAAACCTGAGCTGGACTGACCCGCGTAAAATGGAAAACGGGTTGGCTGGACTCCTGGGGACAATTGTCAGCATTGTTTATCAGCTAATCACCTTAATATTGTTCTTTGGGCCTCCGCTTGGATTGCCCCTGCTCGGAATCTCGGAAGCGACTGGCATGTTGATTGGCCTGCTGGCTGGGGGTACGGTAACATTGCTTTGTACGATACTCCCATTGGTGTTGGTGAAAGAGCGGGTCTATCGAATTGGTGAGGAGTAAATGTGGGAATGACACACCATTGGCAGTCTACACACCACTCTACAAAGCTGCCAACCATGCCGTTACCGCAGAAGAAACCATTGAAGCCTGCCTGCTGGCGCGCAGGTCAGTCATCCACGAGCATGGAGCCGTTGTCCACATCCATGAGAGCTTGAGGTGATTCTTAGGCAAAAGATAAAACCTCACCTCGCAGGTTTCAGGAATATGTGAGGCTCTTTGTCATTAGTTCTTTCGCACAGCCGGTAGGTAATGGTTAGAATAGATTTTGGGGTAAAAATAAATTGTGGCGCAAGATGTATAATCTTAGGTAGCATGCTGGTTCAACAATACTCGAGGGTATGCTGAGTAGGGTTTTTTGTAGGTGGAACATCCGATGCAAAAGGGTTGTGATAACAATCATAAGGTTCGGAGAAGTTAAGTGAAACCCCTCCCAAAACTTTCTACCAACACTCCGCCCAAAATTGGGCAACAAGTCGATCAAGCAACTTCATTAGCTTATTGGAGCCTCACCCCCGAGCAACTCCTTTCTAATCTACACACTTCCAGGGATGGACTTCAAACTGCAGACGCTGGGCAACGTCTGAAGCAATATGGTCTGAACGCTATTAGTGCGCAGCAGCAAGTTACCGCGTTGCGCTTGTTGCTGAGTCAATTCAAAAGCCCACTCGTTCTCATCCTAATCTTCGCCGCGATTATCTCCGGCATCGTGGGGGAGTGGGTAGATGCCATCATTGTGATTGCCATCGTGCTGGGTAGCACGATCCTCGGTTTTGTGCAGGAATACACCGCCAGCAACGCCGTGGCGAAATTACGCTCACAGGTGACGGTCAAATCCCGCTTGCTGCGCGGTGGTCAGCTACAAATGCTGCCATCAGAACAAGTGGTGCCAGGCGATGTTGTGTTACTCTCCGCAGGCAGTCTGATCCCAGCCGATGGTGTCGTGCTGGAAGCAGATGATTTTTTTATCAACCAGGCTGTACTAACCGGCGAAACCTTCCCGGTAGAGAAGATGCCAGCAACTATCCCCGCAAATGCCAGCCTGGCTCAGCGAACCAACTCCGTCTTCATGGGAACCAGTGTCAGCAGTGGAACCGCAAAAGTGTTGATCGTTCAGACGGGAAAAACTACCGTGTTTGGCCAGGTGGCGGAGCGGTTGAGACTTCGCCCGCCAGAGACTGAGTTTGAACGCGGCATCCGTCACTTTGGTAATTTGCTCACGCAGGTCATGTTGGTGATGGTGGT
>JBGOYO010000352.1:0-3606 GCA_041479715.1 Anaerolineae bacterium | reverse complement strand
CGAGCTCCAGGCAGGCCAGTCACCGCTTCCCAGGTTGTGCCGGTTTGGTGTGGTTTGAGTGGCGTTCGCCTCCCCAGCAATAGGCAAATCCTGCTGGAAAAGGCTGTGGATGCCGTCCTGCTCACCCACCCACACCAGCGACTTACCGTCCGGTGACCATACCGGGTGGGTATCAGCGCCATTTGGGCTCTGGCTGATGTTTATGAAACGCTGCTCCTCGGCTTTATCCAGGTCTGCCAGCCAAATTTCATTCTCACCGCTCCGGTCGGAAACAAAAGCGATCTGCCTACCCTGTGGAGACCAAGCCGGGCTGAAATCAGCCGCAGTGTTGTTTGTCAGTGTGATGATATCGCCAGGTGCAACAACCGATTGGATTTTGATTTCCAGGTTGTCATTGATATATGTTTCGTAAACCAGCCATTGATTGTCCGGCGACCATGACGGAGCAGCATCGTAGGTAAGGGTATCAGTCAGGCGAGTGATCCCACCGCTGGCCAGGTCGAGCAAGTAGATATCCCAATATCCGCTACGATTGGATGCAAACGCCGCCGTCAGCCCATCCGGGCTGATTGCCGGATTGATATCGTCCCATGGTCCCGAAGTCAGCCGGGTGAGTGGGAGAGGCTGCCCAGCCCCGCTCTCCTGGGGCTGGTAGGCAAACAAATGGGTATTACCGCCCTCATCCAATGCCAGCAGGATCAATCCCTGATTAACAGTCAGGGTGCTGATCGGTTGCGGGCTGGCGGTTGCGGGCGCTGGTGTGAACGTCTCCGATGGCTGGGTTGTGGGGGATGCGGATGGCAGGGGGGTACGGGTCAGTGTGGGCGCTGGTTCGGTCGGCGTTGTTTCCACCAGCGGGGTGTTCGATGCTATCACCTGGCCGATCCCCCACGGCAGGTTGGGGCTTTGCAAGAGCTGTGTGATCCCGATTGCTAACCCGCTCACGACCAGCAGGTTGAATACCACCAGCAACCCTACACCCACCGGGGTAATACGGATCGTCCATCCAACCCGCCGGTTCCGTGCCCGGGATGAACGGGATGCACCTGCTGGTTCTGGTTGTTGGCTCATAATCAATGTCTAGGTCAATTTTACCTGATGCAAGAAATGTGCACAGGCACAAAGCGCCCATTGCTCAAAGTCTGTACTCGCATCTGAGAATGTAGAGAATTCAGGGTGAGCAATCCGTCTGGTACAAATCACGGTTAAAATTATGCCATGATAAACGTCGTTTTTTGCCGGTCCACGATCATTGGCTCAGGCAGTTGAACCTCAACCTCTTCCTCACTCGGCTGCGGCAGCTTCTGGTAATAAACAGAGATTTCCACAGAATATTCGCTGCCTGGTTCGGGCTCACGCAGATGGATGGTAAGTTCCAGCTTGGTCAGCATGGTTTCCAGGATGGTCGTACGGGCGGCTTCTTTACCAGTCGATGAGGTGATGCTCACGCTGATATTCGGTCGCTTTTGGAACGGGGTCAGCTCAAGGTGGATCTTCACCCGCCCACTCTCAGGCTGAGGCGTAATTTGGACATCGCGCAGGCGTACTTCTTCAGGTGGAAGCCTGACTATATTTGGGTCATTAAAAAAGATGTCCATCGGTTAGCATCCACGCGGCGATAAAATGATCATCTTCCGCTGGACAACATCCTAGCTGCCGCCGATGTGCTCCAGAAGTGGAAGGCTGTCCCAGTGTAACTGCCTATCTTTAGCCTGTCAGGCGATGGCGCGGCATTCCATGTAGAATCGCTTCTCATAGGCCTCTCCCATCGAAAATGTCTTGCGCGGCAGGGCGCCATCCACGATCACTGTCTTGAACAGGTCGCTCTTATCCATACCTGGCAGGTAGAACGCCGTATTTCCCGGCTGAAGCCCAAGTTTCGTCACCGTCTCCTCACCGTGGATATAATCGATTTTCTCCGCCCCGCCATTCTTCAAGAAGTTGTCCAGAAATTCTTGCAGCGTGCCCACCGGTAGGTTGGAGGTCGGATTGTCGATTTCCACCACCCCCCATCCTTTCGCTGTAATCATACCCACAATTTGCCGAGTGCCGCTCTCTTGCTCGATTCGTTTGACCATCTCGGCTTGGTGCGTGCAGGCTGTAAATTTGCTCCCACCTTGGAAGTATATCTTCATCGCAGTCAGCATGTCCTGTTTCAAGTTGAACAGCACCCGATGGATGGGGGCGAACTCCAGCCCTGCATCGTGCACGTTCTCGATTTCCACTAGTGCATACCGCGAGGTGTGCTCCATCCCCACCAGCGCTTTGTTCTTCTCCCAGATTGCCTTGGCGGTTGCCAGCGAGTGGTTGCCATCGCCCATGGCAAACAGCAGCACAGGTTCGCCCCTGCCAACCCCATATTTACTGGTAAAGGTTTGCGGGTCTGCCAGCTGTTCGAGCGCCGAGATGATGCCGGCTTCAACCCTCGGGCTATTCACCAGGTAGCCCTTCAAATGGCCTGAGCCTGCCATCAGCTCGAAATTGTAAAGCTGCTCCAACTGGGATTTCGACTTTTCTACAGGTTCGATGACTGTGCGCTGCGGGTCATCGATCAACACCAGGATGTGCGGCAGCTCTAGCTTTGCCCCTTCCCTGATGCGCATCCTGGGCGGCAGGCGTTCAATGATCGTCCCTTCCGTGGCACGGATCAGCGACTGGCTGCCCTTGTTATAGTCGTATTGTTCCAAATCCAGCGCCAGCACGATACCTCGCCGTAGTTTGCCTCCCACCTGCCGCTCTACGTACACCATGCCCGTATACGGTGTGAGCAGCCCTTTCGCCAGATAATCCTGCATTGTGTGCTGTATCCTCCGGATGCGCTTATCCGCCTCCGGCTGGTCGAGGTACACCTCTGGGAAGATCATGTTCAGCGTGGAAGGTGCCTCCCCTACGGTTTCCTCCACTTTCCGCCAGTATTCAGGCTGGGAGGTGAATTGGTCGCAGGCGATCACCGCCCATTTATTCAACTCAAGGCCCTGGCGCGGCAGGTAAATGTCTGGCACCTGGATGGCAATGTCGGAGTAGGTTTTCATGCGGCCTCCTGCTTGTAGCTGGAATGATCTTAATTGTACCAGCAGCGTAGGTCAGTCCATCCACAGGCGTCGTCCTATCGCCTAATGTTCCATTCCCTGTCTAATAAAAAAACCCCGGCAGTCTCTCACCGCGGTCCTCTTATTTGAATTGATGCTTACATCCCTGCCATGAAGGTCAGCCCCACCA
The DNA here is from genome assembly GCA_041479715.1 of Anaerolineae bacterium. Classification (GTDB taxonomy): domain Bacteria; phylum Chloroflexota; class Anaerolineae; order Anaerolineales; family UBA4823; genus FEB-25. The sequence continues at coordinate 387 of JBGOYO010000352.1, read as the reverse complement.
CCCCCGGACCGGCATTGGCTCCGATCACCGGGCTCACTTCCGAGAAGTACGTTTCGATCGGGTTCAGAATTTCAGCGGCCTCTTTGAGCACAATCTGGGCGTCCTCGGGAGCATTGGCGTGCAGCGACGCCAGGCGCACAGGGGTCCTACCGGCAATTTTCTCTTTTGCCAGCTCGACGATCCTGCTCAGACTCTTCCCGCGTGTCCGCACGCGTTCAATCCCTTCCACCCTGCCATTCTGCACTTCCAGGATGGGCTTGAAGTTTAGTAGCGTGCCTAAAAAGCGGGTGGCTCCCCCGATGCGTCCACCCCGATGCAGGAACTCCAACGTATCAACAGCAAAGAAAAGACCGGTCATACCCAAAGATTTCTGCACCAGCGCAGTGG
>JBGOYO010000351.1:0-3619 GCA_041479715.1 Anaerolineae bacterium | reverse complement strand
TCCAGTTTCCTCCGGGGTAATTTTTGGATTACCAGGTCAACCCCGATGTGTCCCTTTTTGAAGGTCGTGTAAGCAATGCTTGCAGCAACGATTACTGCTGTCGCATACTCCGATAATTCGAAACCGCCGACAGTGGGTCTATTAAAGATATAACGTAATAATACATCACCGAAAGTAAAGACCATGAGACCTGCCAGCGTAACGGCGCCTATTCCGGCGATAATGCGGACGAAACCTGATACGGGCCAATCTATGAAAAATCTGTTTCCATTATTCTCGTCCAACTTCTCCATCGTCTATCCTTGAACAGAGTTCACAAACTGCTGATTATCTTATATAAGCAAACATTAACCCTATCACACAATAGAAAGCAAAAAAACAATAAGCCATAGGGGAGGAGTGATTGCTCCTCTATGGCTTATTTTCATTAATTAACTGGTGACAAGTTCATGATCGCCTATTTGTACTTCTGCACCAGGCTCATGAGTTCGTTGATCGCCGCTGTGCCGGGTCTTGGAGAAAATGTGAATACATGCCCGTTGGCGAAATTCAACTCGCTCACAAATTCGCTGCTTTCAGCGAATTCTGCTTCAGTCTCACCCGGAAACCCGGTGATGATATCGGTAGTGATGGCCACACCGGGTATCGCCCTGCGTGCCTCCCCGACCAGCTCTGCAAATGCCTCAGGTGAAATCTTGCGTCCCATGCGATGCAGCGTCTCTGCGCAGCCAGACTGCAGTGGCAGGTGGAGGTGACGGCACACGCGTGGGTCGCTCCACAGCCCGAAGAAATCGGGGACAATATCCCATGGCTCGAGCGATGATAGCCGCAGCCGGGGAGTATCGGTATCGTTTAAGATTGCTCTGACCAGCTCCTGGATGGACGTTGGCTTGCTAAAGTCATACCCCCATGAGCCCAGGTGGACGCCAGTGAGCACGATCTCCTGGCTGCCGCCCTCTACGGCGGAGCGGATATCCAGCACCACATCCTCGATTGGACGGCTCCGACCGGCTCCACGCGCCAGTGCAGTGATGCAGTAGGTGCAGTGATTGTCACATCCATCCTGCACTTTGATGAACGCGCGTGTCCGCTGGCGCCTCCCCGGGATCGGCTCGCGCTGCAAGGATGTATGCTCGAAGGATGAAAGCGGGAGGTTCAGCACCAGCGGCACCAGGTTATCCTTGCTCTGGTTGTTGATCACCTGGGTCACCCGCGGGAGCGCTGCAGTGTCTTGCGGATTAAGGCTGGCATAACAGCCGGTGACAATGACCTGGCCGGCGCTCGTCCGGGCAGCCTGGCGGATTTTCTGGCGCGAATCGGAACCGGCCGCTGCAGTGACCGTGCAGGTATTGATCACAATCAGGTCAGCGTTGCCAATATCCGAAACCAGGGTATGGCCGGCGAGGCGGAATTGACGCCCATAGGTTTCAATTTCGCTCTGGTTCAAGCGGCAGCCAACCATATCCAGATAAATCTTCATTACTGTACGTCAGCCACCGGTTTATACACGTAAAAGTTATCGAACAAGACGTCTGTACCGGCTGTCTTGAATGTTCCTGCCAGCAGGCCCACATTGCCGGTAGTGTAATCAGCGTCTGTTTGTTGGTCCACAAGTGAGCCATTTACGTACAGGGTGAGGGTCGAGCCCACGCAATCGAACCGGATGTGGTTAGCCTCCGGACCATGCGCAATAGTGTCACTTTCGAGCATGGTCGACTTACCGATTGGTGCTGGGCCTGCGCTGGTCATTTTCATGATCCCATAATAGCCATCGCTGCTGATGGCGGCGAAATAAAACCGTTTCCCATCCAGAAACCGGCAGATAACACCAAATTCGTTATCATCCGGGCCACCATTCTGCGCAGCGTCCACCTCGATTTGCGTATCAACGAAGCTTTCCTTGCCAGGGTTGGCCCAGATGTTGGTTTTGACCTCATTCACCATGATGCGGTAAGCAGCGTTGTAATAATCAGTCATGGCTGAGCTGTTCGAAAACTGGTTCCAGTTTTTGCTGTTGTCGGAAAAATCGTCTGCAAACAGGATGTTGCTTGCTCGATTCTGTTTGCCGGAAGAGGAACAAGACAGGCTGGCTAAGCTAAACAAAATAAGGATGGAAACAAGCTTCACGCTTTTCATCAAACCTCTGCCTTAAGGGAAGTAATAATTGATCATTCTGGCGGCTTGACTGGCTGCCAACGAATTCGGGTCCTGCTTGATTGCCAGATCGAGCCAATTTCTGGCCAGCTCGCTTTCACCCCGGTAGAGATAAGCCGTGCCCAGGTGCAGATAGGCCGGGCTGTAACCAGCGTCAGCATTGATTGCCGCCTGGGCGTAGCTCTCAGCGGAATAATAATCCTGCAGCTCGATCATCACTTTAGCCATCAGGTCGAGCGACTCTGGATCTTTCTGGTTAAGCATGAGTGCCTGGCGGGCTGCTGGGAGCGCCAGCTCGCGCGTCTGAATCTGGTTCTCCAGGGCGAATTCTGCCTTGAGACGATAGAACACTGGGTCTTGCGGTGCCAGCTGGATGGCTTTTTCGAACGCCAATTGGGCCGCGGGCAGGTCACCCGCTTTTGAAAGGATATTTCCCAGCTCTGTGTATAAGTAGGGGTCCTCCGGGCTGTTTGCAATAGCTTGCTCCACGTAAGATTGCGCCTGTGAATAGTCTTGTTGGCGCTCCCAATACAACCCCATGAAGGTCTTGGCAAGCACCGAGCTGCCATCCAGTCGCATCGCTTGCTCCAGCTCATTTAATCCTTCCCCAGAGCCTGAACCGGTTTCCTTCATGTTGATTTGCTGTTGCGCTTCACCCAGGAAAGCCCATGCATCGGCATAGCCGGGGTCAATCTCCGTGGCATGCTTGAACGCTTCGGCTGCGAGTGCCCACTCGCCCGAATCAGCCAATTGTCGGCCGGAGGCTAAAAGAGTGTAAGCGGGCTGGTCGAACAGGCTGGCAGTGCGGATTTTGTCAAACAGTTTCTGCGCATTCGTAGCATCAGACGGGTCAATCTCTACCGCCTGGGCCAAAAAGGGAACGGCCTTGAGCGGATCAGTGATGGCATACAGCAACCCAACCTGGTAATACAGTCTGGCATCCGATGGGTTGAGCGATAAGAGTGTTTGATCCTCGCTGGCTGCCGAGGCATAATCCTTTTGTTCAAGGAACAGGTCGGCCAGGCGCTGCACGGCTTGAATCGAATTTCCACGGTCAACGACTTCTTTCCAGATTGCCTCAGCTTTGGAGGCATTCCCGCTCTGGTAGTAGGCATCCCCCAGTAAGATCTGGTCGTCTGTGCTGAGGCGGCTGAGTGTTCCCGGTCGCTCAAGGTACTCGATAGCCGCTTTTGGGTTCCCTGCCTGGAAAGCAGTGTGGGCTGCATCAATGTTGAGTTCAACCCTCCACGGGTAATACTCGGCAATGTTAGCCAGGCTGGTGGCGGCACTCGACCATTCTCCGGAATCCAACGCCAGGTGCGAATTCTTCATCAGTGTGTTGATGGCGCGCGGCACCGGACCCAGCCCAAGGAAGGCGATCAATATGCTCACCAGCACAATGCGAAGATAAAGAAATACGCGGGAATCGATGTTCACCATGGATGATTATAGTGCAAAAGAATTA
>JBGOYO010000350.1:0-3620 GCA_041479715.1 Anaerolineae bacterium | reverse complement strand
GTGCACTGGCTGACGAACCGGCAGTCAGTAGAACTACGTCACATTCATCCATTGCGTGCTCTGCCACAGCCTCCAACCTGTCAAACTGGTCGGGGAATATGCCGTATCTCTTGGAGATCCCACCGGTCTGCTCGATCAAAGCCGATAGGGAGAACGAGTTGATATCCCGCACCTGCCCGGGGAGCAAATCAGCTTTTGGAGGCACCACCTCATCCCCGCTGGAGATGATCCCCACCACTGGTTTTTTCGCCACCTCAAGCTCAAGGATTCCTAATGCCAGTAGCCCACCAATTTCCGCCGGGCGCACCCGCACACCCGCTCTAATCACTTCCTCACCCGTTTGAACGTCTTCACCGAGTTTGATAATATTTTCGCCAACAGCCACTGACCTTAATATTTCGATCGTATCCTTCCCCACGGCCTGGGTATATTCCATCATCACCACTGCATTGCATGATGCAGGCAGCATGCCTCCCGTGTGGATCACCCCTGTCTCACCTGCCTGTAGATCGAATTCCGGTGTGCTCCCCATGCTGACCTCACCCACCAATTGTAAATAAGCGGGCAGGCTTTCTGACGCGCCAAACGTGTCTCCTGCTCTTACGGCGTAGCCATCCACTGTGCTGCGTGCAAATGGCGGCAGCGGCATGGGTGAAAGTATCGATTCAGCTGTCACCCTCCCCAAAGCATCGATCGTTTGTATTCGCTCCTTTGATATGCTCACTTCCACTTGAGAGAGCAGGGTTTGTAGTGCTTGTTGAATAGGGATTAGTTTTAGGAATTCAGGCATGGTTCAATGCGTCCAAAATGCGTATGTTAATATATAGGCTGCCAGACCGAAAGTCGAAATTGCGCTCAACACCAGCAGGTTCCAGTTTGGTTTCACGCCATCCGCGATCCTGATCATTTGCCAGATCTGGAATAACCCGAATGGAAGCACCAGGATCACCGGCCAGGCAACATTTAAGGGTAATCCAAATACGAATGCCATCCCTAAAATCACAAAACTGATCAATATCAGCAGGTTATGCAGTATCATTCCCCTTTGCCAGCCGATTCTCACCAGGATAGGCCGCTTCCCCTGGGTTATGTCCGAAGCGTAATCAGGCAGCTCTAACGCCAGCAACATGCCAATATACAGGGTCGTTAAGGGAAATGCCACCATGAACAGTATCCGGTGATAGTCATGTCCCTGAAGTACGAACGCCAATGCAGGAATTAAGCCAACGACGAGGATCGACGTCACCACTTCGCCGTACCCCGATGAGACCAACCTGAAAGGAGGTAAAGCCAGGAAAAGTTCAACGACGAATAGCATCACCATAATCGTGGCTGTTGTCGAGCTGATCCCCACAAACTCGATCATTGATACTGTTAGCGAAGCGGTGATTGCCAGGCAAACTAATCCTGCCCACAATGCAACCGGGCGGGCTAACTTTCCAGTGCCAATGGCGCCGGTCACGCCAGAAAAGGGGGTGTGCTTCGAGGTTGGATTAATCGTTATCATCGCGGGATCGAAATATTCATCCAGGTACTGGAAACCAAGTAAAACCAGCACAATCCATAGCAGACCATAAAAGAAATCCGTCCAATCAATCGGTCCGCTTAAATAATGGCCGATGCCAATCCCGAGTAAATATAATAGGATCGCCAACAATAGATATAATGGACGGGATAATTGGATAAACAAACGGATAAATTTCATAATTTAAATATTCCCGCTACTGCCACCGTCTGTGCGAGGACAGCATGTGAGTCCTGAGCATCTGTTATCATTAAATAGTGACCTTAATTTTACCGCGGCAGCAGGAACCACAAATCTGCCGGGCGCTCCGCGATTCGGCGCATGAAATACGGGTACCACTCCGTCCCATAAGGAACGTACACCCGCACATGATACCCCTCTTTAACCAGCTGTTCCTGCAGCTCTTTGCGGATCCCGTTCAGCATTTGAAATTCCATCGCATCTTTCGGTAGCCCCATCTTCTCGGCATACGCTTTCGCTGCCTCGATCCGCTTCGAGTCATGGGTCGCCAATCCTGGGATAGGTGGGGTCTTGCCATCCGCGCTCGCCCTGGGGCAATCCTTGGCCAGCGATGCGTCAATCAATAGCTCCGCACAGCGATCATAATTGGCATCGATATCCTTCATTTTCGGGTACGCATTATGCGAGGATTCGGTATATGCTCCTTTGCATAAGCGGATTTTGAAACAGTCACCTAACAGTTTGTGCAAATCATCCTGGCTTCGGTACAGGTATGACTGGATCACGATGCCCACATTCTCATATCCAGCTTGGCGGGCAGAATATAAAACGTCCAATGTCTTTTGGGTGACGGTGGAATCTTCCATATCAATTCGTACAAAACTATTATAGCTCCGCGCTTTTTCCAGGATAGTCTTTAAGTTTTCAAGGCAAAGCTCACTGCTGATTCCCAGCCCGATTTGGGTTAATTTGATTGAAACGTTTGCTCGCACGCCGGCTGCCTCGATTCCATCAAAAGCTTGGACGATATCTGCGGCTGCCCGCCGGGCTTTCTCTGGTGAATCCGTATTTTCCCCCAGATGATCCAGTGTGGCATTGATTCCTTTTTCATTCAACAACTTTATGGTTTCAATCCCGTCCGCAAGCGTTTGCCCTGCAACAAACCGGGAGGCCATTTTCCATGCAAATGACCAATTCGCGACGATATTACGTGCCCAACCAGCTTTGGCTAAGTAACTAAAGAAGGATCGGAACATAACAATTCACCTCTTCAAGGCATCAATGTGGGATTATTGTAAATTTTAACACAAATTCCCGCATAATTCCCTGGCATAGAACTTGCAACATTAGCAAAACGAGATATACTAGAGGTCAATCATGCTACTGCAAAGTCAAAAACCAATGCTTCGTCCGCAAACCACGGCTCACCTGGCTCAGACCATGGCCTTACTTGAGCTGACCACCGTTGAGCTGCGTCAAAAAGTGGAAGCCGAACTTGCCCGTAACCCCGCCCTGGAATTAATCGAGGAATTCCGCTGTCCCACCTGTCACAAGGTCCTATACAACAATAAACCTTGCCCCACGTGCACCAATGCCATGGGTGCCTCCCCCGACCAGCCGATTGTCTATTTATCCTGCCACGAAGACTTCTTCACCAAATCGGGCTCTAGCACCAGTCCCGACGATTTGCCGGATGACAATTTTGCCCCCGACCGGGAGGAACTGCCTGCCTATATATTGCGCCAGATTGGACCTGAGCTTTCCATTGAAGACCGTCCCATTGCGGTTCATATTCTGACCAGCCTCGATGAAGATGGGCTGTTAAGCGTTAAACCCATCGAAATTGCCATGTATCACCATGTCCCACTCTCGCGTGTCGAAGGCTTAATCCGGATGATCCAGCATGCTGATCCATTAGGTGTCGGCTCATCCACCCCCAAGGATGCCTTATTGATTCAGCTCGAGGTACTCGGCGAAAACCTGAATGTTCCCACCCTGGCTGAAGAAGCCATCCGTGCAGGAATTGAGCTTCTGAGCCCGCATCACCTGCCGGAACTGGCAAAGTATCTGAATATTCCCACCTTACAGGCACGCGAAATCGTCCGTTTCATCAGCGATAACTTGAATCCCTTCC
>JBGOYO010000349.1:0-3626 GCA_041479715.1 Anaerolineae bacterium | reverse complement strand
TGTACAATATTTTTCAAGCAGTAAAGAATATTTTTAGAAAAATGAGGCAATGAAATTATTTCTTAATTCCACCACCCCAATGAAACTCCATAATAACGTGGACTGATTGGAACGCATTAATTCGATTCCACTATCGCCGGTTTCCAGTAAGGCATCTGGTCATCAGCTGGATTATGGGTCAAATTGGTTGGCTGGGTACCGTCAGAATTCATGACGTAAATTTCCCAATTGCCATCCCGGTTGGTTTGAAATGCGATCATGCTTCCATCTGGAGACCAGGCCGGTGACCAGTCGCTTGCCGGGTTATTGGTCAGGTTGACTCGGCCGGATCCGTCGGCATTGAGCACAAAAATATCACTGTTGCCATCGATATCAGCCCGGAAGGCGATCTGCTTCCCGTCCGGTGACCAGGCGGGGGTGTAATCGATCTCGGTCCCTTTGGTCAGGCGGACCACACCTGTTCCGTCTACATTCATCAGGAAAATGTTATTCACTCCGGTTGAGTTATCGCGGTCAGAGACGAAAGCTATCCTGGTGCCATCGGGTGACCAGGCGGGAGCAAAGTCATCCGCCGGGTTATTGGTGAGCCGCTTAACTTTTGTCCCATCCACGTTCATAACGTAGATCTCATTGTTGCCATCCATACGCGAGGTGAAAGCGACCTGTAACCCATCGGGAGACCAGGTGGGGAAGCCTTCATCCGTATCCGGACGATTGGAAAGATTTTTCACATTACTGCCGTCCGCATTCATCACACCAACGTAGCTATGGGTTAATCCAAAGCCGGTAAAGAGCAGCAGTGCGCCGTTGGGGGAATACGGCCCGGGGAATGTATTTGATTCGTTCTTAGTCAGCTGGGTCGTACTTCGATCAGAGATTTTCATCGAGTAGATGTTCATATAAGAACCATCCCGGTTCGAGCCGAACACGATGATTCCGCTGCCACCCATTGGAAGGGATGTTTCGCTTGGTGCGAGAGTATCTGTTGGGATGACGGGGATTTCCGTGGGGGTTGGGCTTGGTTCTTGGGTGGGTAAGGTTGTGGGTTTCCTGGGTGTAGGGGTCGCTGGGGAGATAATCGCTTGCTCGGTAGTTGATGGGGTCGGGCTCGCCGATGTACAGGCAGCCAGAAATAAAATTATTGCCAAAAATGGAATAATGCGCTTCATGATGATTGACATGGACGAGCCTCCAAACTCAAACTAACGGTTATTCGATCGCGAAGTTATTAACGCCGTGGGGTTGGGATATGTTCCCAATTTCACTAGATTATTACAGTTACGTGAGCCTTGCTACCGAGGAGTACTCGTACGAAACCAACGGCTTGGCCAACACAATCCTCAGCCTGCAATTTTTCTCCTAATATGCCTGCACATCCCCCCCGTGGGCCCATCGTCATAATCGACAGATTCATATGCAGCATATTTTTGGATATTACGACGAAGGCGCGGCCCAATTGATGAAATCCACCAATTCAGACTTTAACTTGATCAGCGAGGGGATGTGGATATACATCATGTGACCTGCTTCAAAATAACCCATGCGTAGATTTTCCGATAGGGATTTATCCAGCCCCAGGTGCTTGAAGGTATAGCGTGTTGCCAGGTAAGGAGTTGCCAGGTCGTAATAGCCATTTGCCACGTATACCTTAAGGTGAGGGTTGGTGGTGATTGCCTTGCGCAGAGTATCTGCAACGTTGACGTATGCATTCTCAAATTCGGCATAGCTCCACGGGAACACACGCTCAGACAGGATCTCGTATGGGAGGTCCGACTCGAAGTTGAGCTCCCCGCGCACGTAATCATTCAATGTGGAGGTGTATGGACCAGTGATATTCGACATGCTGGGGTCGAACTCAAATTGTTCACCGGCTGAATCACGGTCAATGCCCTTGAAGCGACTATCGAGGCGTCCTACGGTGCGCTTGGCGTGGCGTAGGAGCTCTTTAGTGAACCGGAAGATCTCGATGCGCAAGTTGGAGCTGTCGATGTAATCTTCTGAAAGCCCGGTATAGCGCGCCAGCCGACGGGCAATGAGTAGACGCTCTTCATCCTGAAGGTCATCTCCCTGCATCAGGGCATTGGCATAGTCACCCAGGGCAAAGCTCTCCACTTCTGCCAGTGTGGCATACAGGTCCTTCTCCATCTCATCGCTTAATCTATGATGGTACCAGGCAGTTGCGGCATAAGTTGGCAGGAAGAGGATATACGGCAGGTCATTGCCGGTATGGAAGTCGATGGTCTGAAAATTCAGGGCGGTAGAAATTAACATGATCCCATTGAGATACATCCCATGGCGTTCCTGCAAGTAGCCGGATAACCCCGCCGCGCGGGTGGTGCCGTAGCTTTCTCCGATCAGGAACTTGGGGGAAGTCCAGCGCTGGTAGCGCGTGGTATATAGGCGGATGAAATCACCCACCGACTCAATATCCTTCTTGAAACCGTGGAATTGCTTGGATTTTTCACCTGGTACGGCACGGCTGAACCCAGTGCTTACCGGGTCAATGAATACCAGGTCGGTCTGGTCGAGCAGCGAAAAGGCATTATCCACCAGCTTATAAGGCGGTGGAAAGGCAAAACCCTCATCATCCAGCAACACACGCCGAGGTCCCAATAAGCCCAGGTGCAGCCATACCGATGATGAGCCAGGGCCACCATTGAATGAAAAGGTCAGCGGGCGTTTCTGCATATCCTCGACCCCATCCCGTGTATAAGCCACGAAAAAGATCGAGGCACGCGGCTTCTCTCCCTCCGATTCGCCTTCCTTCTCGCCCTTCTTCTCAGCTTCTTCCTTTAACACCATCGTCCCACAGGTGACGGTATAATGCACCTCCCTACCATCGATAATCAGGCTGTGCTTAGTCTCCACCAGCACATCCTTGGGAGGTGCTGGGGCAGCTTCTTCGGTTTTTTTGGCTTCCTTTTCCTGATCGGTCATGTTTTTCCTCTCCTGATGAATATACGAACAAGGCCATGAAAAAAATAATATGATTGATAAATGATTGCTTCCGGTCCCCGCAGGATGCTGATGGAATAGATCACCTCAACAACCCCTTGGTGCCAAAATACTTTATCTATGCTGCTGTTAAGCCGGTGATCTTCATCTCCAGTTTCCCCATTCTGCAAAGGATGTAGTGATCATCTCGGCTCTCCTGTAATTACCCATATGCAGCTCCAGGATGATTTTACCACCCGGTAACCTTCACGTTATGTAGGATTAATCTTTTAATAATGTGGATTATAGGGTATAGTATGTTTTTCAGTTAGAATTGGTTGATGAACTCAGGCAAAGCATAGATGACCGATTTTCTCATCACACCGGGTTTCCTTGCTACAAAAGCCACGCTCCGATCAGATCTCACCCTGGTGTTGATTTTGATCAGCGCGGTCTTATTTAACGTTGGGTTCATCCTGGCACGCACAAAACACTTCACTGCCCATCGATGGGTGCAAACAAGTGCGGTAACCTTGAACACCCTGGTGGTTTTCATCTCGATGGTTACCTCCTACGTCATCCATATCCTGCCGGGAATACCCGCCAAATTGGCTCAGGGTGATTATGCCGTTATCACTATCCACGCGTTGATTGGAGCGGTTGCCCTGGTGTGGGGTGTTTTCGTTGCCTTG
>JBGOYO010000348.1:0-3636 GCA_041479715.1 Anaerolineae bacterium | reverse complement strand
TACCTAAATGATGCGCCTGCCGATCGAATCAAATGCCTGGAGCTCCTGCTTTGCAGGAATGCTGGTTGGGTAATCTTCCTCGAAGAGGCTCCAGATCATGGTATCGCGTAAACCTCCGGAAACGTCATCGACGCGATTATGCAAGGTGGCTTCGCAGATAAAACCAAGTTTTCTGGGAACAGAGGCACTGCGGGTGTTCTTGGGACTACAGTGGATCTCCACCCGCCTGACATGATCGACCTCAAAGGCGACCCTGGTCAGGGCAGCTGCGACCTCGGTGGCATAGCCTTGATTTATATAATCTTTGTGAATCCAATACCCAATCTCACGCGCATTACCACCAAGCCTGGTGTGTAAACCTGTACCGCCGAAGACCAGGGTTTCAGAAGGGTTAAAAATCAGATATCCAAACTCTGTCCCCAAATCGAAATTACCCCGGGTACGACGCAGGAATTCTATCCGTCCGTCAAGGCTGACAGGTTCGTGTTTGGCCCACAGTGTCCAGGGCAATAGATGGTCCAGGCTCTGCTTAATGGCTAAATCTAATGCGGGAGCATCAGAAGGCTCGGGGCAGCGGATGAGCAATCGAGGGGTAATGATGCGGTAGGCGGGACCGGGAATCGTTTCAGCTAGGGTCATTTTCCTGCGATGGATTTATCTGTGGTTGATAAAGCAGCATCTAGAATGGCGAATCCTTCCTCCAGCTGTTCCTCGGTGATGATCAGCGGAGGGATGATCAACAAAGTGTGCCAATGAGAATATAGGAAGAGCCCTTTCTCTAACAGCGTTTTCCGCAAGGCGACCATTTCAGGGCTGCTACTGTTCCACGGGGCGAGTGGTTCCTTGGTCTTTCGGTCGCGCACAAGCTCGATGACCCCGAACAAACCAATGGAACGTACTTCACCGACCGAAGGATGCTGTTCGCCCAGATCGTTGAGCAAACGATGAAGTACGAAACCCATCCGGTGGCTACGCTCGATGAGGTGATCATCCTGCAGTACCTGGATGTTGGCGATGGCTGCAGCAAGCGAGATAGGGTGTGCAGTATACGTCAACCCACCCTGGTAGGTAACCTCATTATAAGCAGTGGCGATCTCGGGTTTCATCGCCACTGCGCCGAGGGGTGCATAAGCGGAGGTGAGCCCCTTCGCCATCGTCATTAGATCTGGCACTACATTCCAATGGTCGACGGCGAACCACCTCCCTGTACGACCGAAACCGCTCATGACTTCGTCTGCGATCAACAGGAGATGATATTTATCGCACAAGAGGCGTACACCCTGAAGATAACCTTCAGGGGGGATAATGATCCCGTTGGTTCCGGTGACCGATTCCAACAAGATTGCAGCAATTGTCTCTGGACCTTCATATTGGATGATTTCTTCCAGATGGTTCAGGTAATCCTGAGTGAACTCCGCTTCAGAAATATCAGGGTTGGTGCGGTGGAAGGTTGAACGGTATCGATAAGGGTCCAGGAAGTGCACTACACCAGGCATCAAATTAGGTTCCCAAGGCAGGCGACGCGGGTCACCTGTGAGTGCCATTGCTCCGGCTGAAGCGCCATGGTATGAACGGTAGCGGGTGAGGATTTTATGTCTGCCAGTGAAGCCGCGGGCCAGTTTTACTGCATTCTCATTGGCGTCGGCGCCACCGAGGGTATACATGAAGTGATCCAGATCCCCAGGGGTGATTTGTGACAATAATTCACCCAGGACGGCCCGGGGTTTCGTTGCCATCCCTGGAGCAGCGTAGGGCAGGGTTTTGGCTTGCTCGATAATGGCATTGATCACCCGCTCATTTCCGTGGCCAATGTTCACGCACATCGTCATGGAGTTAAAATCCAGATAGCGTTTTCCAACGGCATCCCAAAAATACACGCCCTGGGCACGGATCACTGGAATGGGTGTAACTTTTGCCTGAGCAGACCAGGTCCAAAAACTGTGTTCCATAGAAAGTGGAAGAATGTCAGAATCTGGGATATCAAACATCATTTCCTCGTAGGGATAAAAAAATTAGTTGCTCGCGTCTGGATAGTGTAATAGCAGCCGTGATTTGGGTCAAGTATATATGTATGACACTTTTTTCATCAAATGCCTGGGAAAACCCCAAGGCATCATTGAGGCGTATAATCGGGAATCTATGAGCCGGAAGCACATCACAGCCTACATCGAGGTCACCTTCGCAGTGATCGTTTGGGGGGCATCCTTTATCGCCACCAAACTGGCATTGCGCGACCTGGCACCGGTGACAGTCGTTTGGTTGCGGTTTACGATAGGGGTCGCCATCCTGGGAGCGGCAGCGAAGCTCCGGCACCAGGTGTCGCTTCCCAAGAGACAGGACTGGCTGTATTTTACACTCCTGGGTTTTTTGGGAATCACTTTCCACCAATGGCTCCAATCCACAGGATTGAAAACGGTCCAGGCATCAACTACTGCCTGGGTTGTGGCGACTACGCCAATTTTCATCGCAATCTTGAGCTGGATTTTTTTACGGGAAAAAGCAGATTGGCTGCAGGTTACCGGTATCATCCTGGGTGCAATAGGTGTCCTGATTGTAGTTAGCAATGGGGATGTCCGCGGTTTGTTCACCGGTCAGTTTGGGACGCCGGGAGACCTGCTGATCTTGATCAGTGCGGTCAATTGGGCAGTATTTTCGATTTTATCAGGCCGAGGACTTAAAAATTATCAACCCACCCAAATGATGTTCTATGTAATGGCGATTGGCTGGCTGTTCACCTCAATCCTGTTCATCACCGGCAGGGGTATTGAGGATGTCAGGCACCTGACCTGGACGAGCTTTGGTGGGATTTGTTTTTTGGGGATATTTTGTTCAGGACTGGCTTATATTGCCTGGTACGATGGACTTAAGGTGTTACCGGCGACGCAGATTGGTGCCTTTCTCAATATTGAGCCACTGGTAGCGGTAATTGTCGCCTGGCCGATTTTAGGTGAGAGCATCGTTTTCATAACGCTTGTAGGGGGTGCTATCATTTTGCTTGGTGTAAGGTTGGTCCAAAAACCAACCCCCGCTCCTGATCACAATATTTCGGAAGTTTGACATAATTCTGTGATTCTAGTAGACTCATAGGTCGCGTCTGTCCACAAATACCGGAGGAATACGTTGAAGCACGCAGTACCCGCGCATGAATATGATTTCAGTCAGGCCCTCACGCCAAACCGAATAAGAGGTTTATGGCGGATGATGAGCGGATTCCAGTGGCAATATGCTGGGGCTACAGGCAGCCTTGCGGTCGCGGCGTGTGCCAAGACAGCGACCTTCCTGTTACTGCGGTACTTTATAGATATCGTATTGGGGCTGGGAAATTATGGTCTAGGAGGTACGCTCAACCGTAGCCTGATCATCGTCGCATTCGGATTTATAGGATTGGCGACCATTGAGGGGAGCTTCAGCTATTTCTCTGGTCGGCTGGCTGCGTTCACTGCTGAGGGTATCACCCGCCGCTTGCGAAATTATCTCTATGATCATATCCAGCGGTTGGAGTTTTCTTACCACGATAAGACACCGACTGGTGAGCTGATCGAGCGCTGTACATCGGACGTGGATGCATTGCGGCGGTTTTATAGCGAGCAGGCGATCGGTGTGGGCAGAATAGTGATCCTATTTGTGATCAACTTT
>JBGOYO010000347.1:0-3640 GCA_041479715.1 Anaerolineae bacterium | reverse complement strand
GATAACCCAATAAAAATCCCGGCATTCATTCCAAGATGTAAGAAAATCAGGGAGACCATTTGGTTTCCCTGATTGTTTTCCGTTCCGGATATGCACATCAGGCAAGGAAACCTGAGCTAATTAGCCTGCCAGTGCCAGGGATTTAACTTTATTCAACAATTCCTTGCTTTCTTGCAGCCAGAGCATGGGGTTGGTGGTGGTTTTGATATATTGGATCGTTCCACATTGGTCAATAATGATGGATGCAGTTCGCTGTATGAAAACAACCGCCTTCTCGAGTCCGTATCGGTGATATACATTTCGCGCCGGGTCTGACAGCACCGGGAAAGGCAGATGGAGGCTCTCTGCATAGCGCTTGGCTTTTTCAACCGGTTCCCCCAAGATCAACAAGATCTCGCAGTTGACCGCCTTGAATTCAGCATAAAGCTGCCCCAACTGGGCAGCATGGCTACGACATTGCAGTCAGTTATATTCGCGCACGAAGAACAGGTAGACGCTACTCTTATCGCGGAAACTACTCAGCGCGATTTCACCTCCAACACTGGCAGGTAAGGTGAATTCAGGCGCGGTTGAGCCGATGGGATTTTCAGGAATGGCTGACATAATTCCTCCAGATATTCTATACGAATATATTACCATTCCTGGATGTATTTACAGTAAAAGGATCATGAACATCATGTAATTGCTCGCCAGGCTATCGAGAAAAGCAAGACCCATCCATTCCTAAACTGCAAGAGCTGCTACATTGCCAGTTGTCCGACCAGAACCATCTGATTCTCCGCTGGTTTTATCACCTCGTTGGGTGTATGGCAGCATTGATACTAAGCTTGGGTGATCGGAGGGAGGAAATATTCCCCAAAGATGTGCCCTATTTATAGCTCTACCCACTGCATAGTTCGGATTCTAGAAGGCAATCGTAAGCAGCCAGACGTCGGTGGTTGCGTAATCTGGCACAGAAGATGTAACGGTGAAGGGTGTTTACCGATCTTAATTTGAAATCGTCAATTAATTTCGTGCATCACAATATTTCAAGAAAAGGATAACCATGGACATTATTTCCCGTATTTCCCCAAAGCTTCGTATAGCATTTATTCTGTTAATGGCGATTGTGTTGGTAGCCGGCGGAAAGGCTCTTTCGACTGCCAGCGCATCATCTCACGGCCAACCGCCAAAACCACTCAGCACGACTCCCCAGCCATTGGACGCTGTAGAAACCCTGGTCATGCCACCCGTTGACGTCCCGGCGCTGCTCGCTGAAGATGAAACGCGGGCTGCGCAAGGGCTGCCACCGCGTTTTGCCCAGCCCATCCCGGTCAATGTGACCCCCTCGAATCATGGGACCTGGGATACCCTGTCTGATGGCACCAGCGTATGGCGGCTGAGAGTGTTCTCTAAGGGTGCGCTATCGCTGAATTTCGGCTTCACCCAATATCGGATGCCGGAGGGAGGCAGTCTAATCCTCTATCCGCCTGACCGCAGCCGCATCGTGGGTCCGTTCACTGCGGCAGACAATGAAGCTCACGGGCAATTGTGGTCACCCATCCTTCTCGGAGATGAGGTCGTTATCGAAGTCTCCATCCCCACCGCTAAAGTTGGAGACCTGGTACTCGGCCTGACTTCGGTCAACCACGGCTATGCTGTCTTCGGACAGCCTCACACCGTCACCTCCGGGACGTGCAACCTTGACGTAGTCTGCTCTGCGGCAGACGGGTATCCCCAAGTGGACGGTTGGCGGGAACAAATCCGCTCTGTGGCGGTGATCTCCATCAGTGGCAGCTTCGCGTGCACGGGATTCCTGGTTAATAATACCTCCCAGGACCTCAAGGGTTACTTCATGACTGCCGACCACTGTGGGCTCACTCAAGGCACAGCCCCCTCGCTGGTTACGTATTGGAACTACCAGAACTCCTGGTGCCGCCCGGTGGGTGACCCGATCAACGGACAGCCCGGCGACGGTCAGCTGAACGAGTTCAACACCGGTTCCATCTTCCGCGCCTCCTATTCCAACTCTGATTTCACCCTGGTGGAGCTGGATGACCCAATCAATCCGGCTTACAACGTCTATTGGTCTGGTTGGGACCATAGTGGGGCGGATGCGACCAATGCTACAGTCATTCACCATCCCAATGTAGAGGAAAAACGCATCAGTTTCGAAGATCACCCGACTACAGTAACTTCTTACCTTGGAACCGACATCCCCGGGGATGGCACACACGTCCGCGTTACTGACTATGACCTGGGGACTACTGAGCCGGGCTCTTCAGGCTCACCCCTCTTTGACCAAAACCACCGCGTCATCGGTCAATTGCACGGTGGTCCTGCAGCTTGCGGTAATAATGAGTCTGACTGGTACGGGCGATTTTTCACCTCCTGGACCGGAGGTGGCTCACCTGCTACCCGTTTAAGCGATTGGCTTGACCCGATTAACACCGGGCAACCAGCCCTGGACGGGCGCAATCTGGTGGAAACTCCTTTCACGGTGGTCACCGATCCCGTTAAAGTGAGTATCTGCGCCCCCGACCCTGCCTTATACGGCATCACGGTCACCCAGGAGATCACTGGTTTCATCAACCCGGTCGATCTCAGCATCTTTGGGGTCCCTGAAGGTGCATTGGCGGAGTTCTCGGTTAACCCAGTAACCCCCACCTACACCAGCACGCTGACCATATCGCAAACTGATCTAGCCGCTCCCGGCAACTACGCCATGGACCTGGTTGGTGTTGAGACAACCAATACCTACACCGCCTCCATCACGCTCGATCTGTTCAATGCCGTCCCGAATATGGCTTCGCCGCTCACACCCGCGGATGGCGCGGTGGACCAGCTTCTAAAACCGGTCTTCACCTGGGAAGGGGCGCCTTTTAGTAGTGAATACAACTTCCGCCTCGATCGCAGCCCACTCTTCACTCAGCCGGTCCTGGTCGAAAAACTGGAGGCTCCGACCTTTACGCCGTCCAGCCCTCTTGAGGGGGGTAAATGTTACTGGTGGAGCGTCCAGGCTCAAAACACGTGTGGGACAGACAGCTGGACGGAGCCGTTCCATTTTGCCACCATTAAGGTCAGCTTTTCCGATGATATCGAGTCGGGTGACGGTAAGTGGAGCCATGAAGCAGTGGTGGGGACGGACCATTGGGTAATCTCCACCGTCCAATCGCACAGCCCCACCCATGCCTGGTTTGTGCCTGATGACAGCACCATCACCGACAGCCGCTTGTGGACCACCAGCCCGATCATGGTCGGCGGCGGCAGCCAGCTCTCCTTCTGGCATCAGTACCAGTTCGAAGGCTTGAATTTCGATGGTGCAGTGCTTGAAATCTCCACCGATGGTGGCAGCACATGGAATGATCTGGGTCAACACATCACCTCCAATGGCTACAATGGGGTTGTGAGCACCAGCTATAGTAATCCGCTCGAAGGCCAGGACGCCTGGGTAGGTGATCTACCAACGTGGACTGAGGTCAAAGTGGACCTGAGTAGCTTTGCCGGGCAGGAAGTCTTAATCCGCTGGCGCATCGGGTGTGATTCTTCGGTCTCCGACGTTGGCTGGTATATCGACGATGTCCAGATCACCTCGCCACTGCCTCCCAACCCCGCTCCGACGTTGACCGGCATCAGCCCTGACCACGGTGCATCGAACGCT
>JBGOYO010000346.1:0-3661 GCA_041479715.1 Anaerolineae bacterium | reverse complement strand
GATGTGGTAGCCCGAGATGCTGATCGTGTTCCACTGCGGGACGGTGCGGGTGCCAAACTCGATGGTATCCACCACCAGGCGCATGGACGGCTCGGGCGGGAAGATGTACTCCTTCTGGGCGATATACTCCTTGAGGATGTCATTCTGAGTGGTGCCGCGGAGGTTGTCGGGCGTCACGCCCTGCTTCTCGGCGGCGGCGATGTACATGGCCCAGATAATAGGCGCTGGTGAGTTGATCGTCATGCTGGTGGAGACCTTGTCAAGGGGGATGCCCTGGAGCAGCACCTCCATGTCTTTGAGGGACGATACCGCCACGCCGCATTTGCCGAATTCGCCCAGGGCCTCGGGTGCGTCGGTGTCGTAGCCCATCAGCGTGGGCAGGTCGTAGGCGATTGAGAGACCCGTCTGCCCCTGCTCGAGCAGGTACTTGAAGCGGGCGTTGGTCTCTTCGGCGGTGCCGAAGCCAGCAAACATGCGCATGGTCCACAGGCGGCCGCGATGCAGGGTGGGGTGCACCCCGCGTGTGTAGGGGTATTCACCCGGGAAGCCCAGGTCGGTCAGGTAGTCGAAGTCGGGGAGGTCGAGGGGGGTGTACAGCCGCTCGACGGGTTCGGAGGAGGTGGTGATGAAGCTCGCCTGGCGCTCAGGCATGGCGGATAGGGCACTCTGCAGGTCGTCCTGCTCCCAATCCTGCAGCGCCCGTCGCAGCTGGTCTAGTTTGGCGGGATCTATCATGGCGGCGTGTCTCCTGCATCCTCCTGCACGGAAGGTACGGTTCGGGTAATTAGCGACGAGAATTATACCTCGCCCTGTGGGAGCAGGGGCAACAATTTCAGCGGGGAGGAGAGGGGCAGCGATAAATGTGGGATGTTCTGGGATGATGCTGGGGAGCCTTTGATCTGAGCGATATGCCTGAGTGGGTACTAACCAGGTTGGGAATGAGAGTGGGGCAGACCAGGGCGTGATAAACTAGTGCCAAGTGGAACCTGCGGGAAAGTGAAGACGCTGTACGCTACAAGACAAGCTTCAGCGCAAACATGAAGACGCTATACGCTATAAGGCAAGCTACAGCGCGAACATGAAGACGCTGTACGCTACAAGGCAAGCTACAGCGCGAACGTGAAGACGCTGTACGTTAGGTGACTGACTAATGAACTACATCATCGATGGACACAACCTGATCGCGAAGATACCCGGGCTCAGCCTGAGCATGCCGGACGATGAGGCGCGCCTGATCGAGCTGCTGAACCGCTTCGGGCAGGAGAGGCGGCATAAGCTGGAGGTGTACTTCGATGGGGCACCGCCGGGGCAGGCGGGGGTGAATAATTACGGTCGGGTGCGCGCCCACTTCGTGCCGTCCAGCCAATCGGCAGATGAGGCCATCCACAGGCGACTGAGGCGGCTCGGCAAGTCGGCAGCGAGCTGGGTGGTGGTCACCTCCGACCGCGACGTGCAGGCGGCAGCGAGGGAAGCGCATGCCAAGGTGCTACCGGCGGAGGATTTCTCACGCCAGGTGCAGACCACCCTTCAGGCAAGGCTCGCCATTCCGAACGACGCCGTGGACCAGCCGCTCAGCGAGGAAGAAGTGAGCGAGTGGCTGGCGATCTTTAAAGCACGCGGCAAGTAGTCGAAACCCCCAGATAACCCTAATCATTCCTTAATTCTAAGTGGATAAATTGGGTGTATATTATAAAAGTTGACACTTGCTCAAACTTTTATCGGTATTGCAAGTGTCCACCACCGGAGCCCTCTTCAGCTCGTCCCCCCCGGGCCGAAGATACCGGTGGCCCTCCTTAGATTGCCGGACGTGTCTAACACGTCCGGCATCGGTTTAAATACAATGAGGGCCTGGCAGCGATGCTTAGCGCCAAACCCTCATCGAGAATGTTCGATCGATACTACTTCCTGACCTGGGGTGAGCTTTGGTTCGAGCTGCTCATAGAGGCGGGATGGTAGGTTGGCTCAGAGCGCGCATAATTGGAATTCGCCATTTGTGGCTCGGCTTTGGGCGCTGGCTTGAAGGGAGCAGCCTGTGAGGGAGTGATGACAGAATTGGCGAGTGGTTGGGGTTGGCTTACGCGAGGCGCCTGAGGCGCGGGTTGCGCGGCGTCGGATTGGCTGAATAGCCGGTCACCTGCCACCGAGAACGTGCCGATGATGAGCACACGGATCACCCACACCATGATGGCGACGAATACAGGCACCACCTTTATGATCGTCCCCTGCGAGAGCACCGACCCACCCAACGAGGTATGACTCAAGATGGCGATGGTCACACCCCAATAGGTGAGCATGGCGTTCATGGTGGCAGCCAGCAGCCATGCACCAAACAGGTACCAGACCTCCTTGGGCTCACCTGCCCCACGCTCGGGGGTGAACAGGCGGGCGATACCGGCAAAATCAATGGCGCAGAAAGCTATCGCCAGGATGGTAGCCCAACGGATATCCATGAAGCGCAGGTTTCCAAGCAAATCCGTCAGGGCGTAATCTGTGGTGCTGTAGTTGAAAATCTCAAACGCCAGCAATGCCCCCATAATCAGGACGCCGAACAGCAAGCCTCGAGAAGGCTTAATTTTGCTCACTACACGGCTATATTCGATGGCAGAATTCCCTTTTGTGATCATATGAACCTCCTTTGGTTCGCGTAAATGACTGATTTGAAAGTGCCAGTAATTCTGAGACTAACTTGTATATAATATAGAACAATTGTTCTAGTTTGTCAAGAGGGAATATTATATTGGAACAGACCCAACCAACCAATAATTGAAATGATTGTCATTGAGTAAACCTGTATAGAGCAGATTGCCACGACGAAAGAAGATCGCTTTCGTCTCGCAATGACAGGATTCGTTGAAATTGTTTTTATTTGGATAACCAATATAGTGCGGAAAGCCGTCCTTTATTTCATTCGGGGCAGGCGATCCGGAAGAATGCTTGTGGCTTCCCAAAATAAATTGGGATTCTGCCTGAAAATCAGCGGGGATTACGTAATGACATGCTAGAGGATTCTCTCCAATAATAACGGGGATTACCATAATGACGTGTTTCGATGAGTGTTTTTATATGGGTAATACCAGTACAGTGCAGATTGCCACGACGAAAGAAGATCGCTTTCGTCTCGCAATGACGGGATTCGATGAATTTGTTTTTATTTGGACAATAGCAGTAAAGTGCAGAAAGCCGTCCCTCGTTTCACTCGGGGAAGGCGATCTAGAATAACTCCGGGCTCTTCCCCGAAAATTAGCGGGGACAGGCGTATATCGCTCAAAAACAATCGCGATACAGAATGACAAGAAACCCCCTCCCGCCTCCCCTCTCCCGAATCAATCCATTCGGGATGTAAGATCTCCTAAAATGAGATCTGGGGAAGGAGTAATTAGAATAATTGTTCTGTTTTCCTTGATTAATTAGAACATGTGTGCTATACTGGTGTTATCCTGGCATAAATGGGAGGGAACATGAGCAACGGACCGGCACTAGTCATTCGAGGCACACTTATTGGCAGCCTGGTGGTGGCACTCCTGGGCTGGCTCCTGGCGAAGAACGTCCCAATCCTGCCTACGGCTGAGGTGGCATACGCCGCATCCCCCACCCAGAGCCCTGGAGAACCTGCAGCGGTGGATGATTGTGAAGTGAGCCACCGTTTCCCGCAGGGGATCCT
>JBGOYO010000345.1:0-3690 GCA_041479715.1 Anaerolineae bacterium | reverse complement strand
GTGGGGCGATTCCTGGAACACAGCCGGATCTATTATTTTAAAAACGGAGGGAATGAAGAAATCTTGCTGGGGAGTGCGGATTTAATGCCACGCAATATTGACCGGCGGGTGGAAGTGCTGTTCCCGGTGCAGGATAAGCAGATGATCCAGCACATCAGGGATGATATTTTGACTTATTATGCTAAAGATAATTCCAAGGCACGCCGAATGTTACCAGATGGATCATATGTCCGAATAAAACCACAAAAAGATGATGAGCCATTGTCGATTCAAAATTGGTTCATCACGTCCCGTCGGTGAAGAAAGCAGCAGCCAGAATACCCGGACCTCCATGGGTGACGATGGCGGGAGGCACATCCAGGATAGGCAGATCAGACAGGTCAAACTCTACGCATATTGTATTGGCGAAAGCGCGCGCCAATTCTGGCACAGCCGCGTGCATCACCGAAATATAAGCGTTACCGTCTCTGGCGGCTTGAGACTTAACCAGCTCCCCTAATCTATTTAGGGCCCGTTTTTGGGTCCTTTCTCTTTCAAATTGATCCACCCGACCGTCCGTCAATGCTAAAATCGGCTTGATTTTCAAAACACTGCCTAGCAGCGCTGCTGCGCCACCGATCCTGCCTCCCTTAGCCAGGTATTCCAGGGTATCGACCAGGAAATACAACCTGTTACGAGGGATCATTTGCTTGATCCTATTTTCGATGATATCCGGGTCATCACCGGCTGAGGCCCACTTCGCGGCTAGCTCTACCAGAGTTGCCAGCGGACTGCCTACCGTGCGCGTATCAATCACCCTAATATCTGCCCCGGGGAATTCCTGGGCAGCCGTGAGCGCCGACCTGACCGTACCGCTTATCTCCGAGGAGGGATGGAGGCAAAAAATTGTCCCACCCAACGGCACCAGCTTATCGAACTGTTTAACGAATAGCTCCGGTGGAGGGGCGGCGGTCTTGGGAAGCTCTTTTGAAGCAATTAACATCTGCATAAATTTTGTATTGTCAATATCCACCCCTTCATAAAAGGACTGATTTCCAAAATTGATTATTTGGGGAATCACTGGAATGTGATATTGAGCAGCGATTCCTTTTGGAAGACCAGACGTAGTATCTGTGATGACATGGATCATAGTTAAATTTCCCTCACTGTGTATATTTTAATTATAAAATATATCTTACCACACGTTCAAATCGTGAATAACTAGACAAGATTGATTCTTTCAGGTATCATTTGACCGCTTTAATCCTTGAATATCGAGGTATCCTCCAATGGATTTTACGTTAAATCTATTAAAAGAGCTCACCGAAACACCTGGAGTGTCAGGTTATGAGGCTCCAATCCGTTCCATTACCCGCAAATATATGGAACATTATGGCGAATTATCTCAGGATAAGATTGGGAGTGTAATTTGCCGTAAGGCAGGCAGCTCAGATAAGCCGCGCATTATGCTTGCCGGTCATATGGATGAGATCGGTTTCATGGTAAAACAAGTCACTCCCGAAGGATTTATCAAATTTATTCCGCTCGGGGGATGGTTTGATCAGGTTTTGTTAGGTCAGCGGGTAGTCGTACAGACCGGTAAAGGAGATGTTGTAGGTGTAATTGGAGCGAAACCACCCCATCTCTTGCCACCCGATGAACGCGATAGAGTGGTTAAACGCAAGGACATGTACATCGACATCGGCGCATTAAGCAAGGAGGAGGTGGATGCAGCTGGTGTTAAGCTAGGGGACCCGATCATCCCAAGGGCAGATTTTGTTGAATTAGCCGGTGGGAAAACCTATTTGTCGAAAGCATTCGATGACCGGGTAGGTGTTGCCATGGTGATCTCGGCGTTGCAGGAGCTGCAGAATAAACAGCACCCGAATACCGTGTATGGTGTAGCGACGGTAATGGAAGAGGTGGGGCTTCGCGGAGCGACAACCAGTGTCAGAGCAGTCGACCCTGATGTTGCCATTATCCTAGAATCGGATATCGCTGGTGACGTGCCGGGGATTAAACCCGAGGAATCATCGATCAAATTGGGTGGTGGGCCCACAATGTTAATGTATGATGTGCGGATGATACCCAACATACGCTTCAGGGATCTGGTGTTGGAAACCGGAAAGCAAATCGGTGTACCAATCCAGCTATCGGCAATTGAAGGGGGAGCAACGGATGGAGGAGTGATCCATTTACATGGTACAGGTGTTCCGACTGTCGTGATCGGGGTTGCAGCACGCCATATCCACTCACACAGCTCAATTATCCATCGAGATGACTATGATAATGCGGTGAAATTGTTGATCGCCTTGGTTGAGAAGTTAGATGCCACCATAACAGCTGCCTTGACTGCGTAAAAGCACAGTCGGAGGGATTATGACGGATTTAATCAAGCAAATTACAACTGATATTCAAAAGCAAATCGAATCCTACCGACCAGAGATGGGCTTGAGCGATGTGGGCAACGTCGTCGAGGCAGGGGATGGAATTGCCCGGGTACGCGGGCTGGCGGATGTTAAATCTCAGGAGCTGGTCCAATTTGCGAATGGCGTGATTGGGATCGCCTTTAACCTTGAAAAAGATGAAGTGGGTGTCATTATCATGGGGGAATATTCGGAAATTGCTGAGGGGATGTTGGTGCGAGCGACCGGTAGAATTGCCTCCGTTCCTGTCGGTGATGGGATGGTGGGCAGAGTGGTCAACGCGTTGGGAATCCCAATCGATGGCAAAGGACCCATCAAAACGAGCAGCTACCGCCCGATTGAACGCATTGCACCGGGCGTAGTTGAACGCAAGGATGTTGACACACCCGTGCAAACTGGGCTCAAAGCGATCGACTCGATGATCCCGCTTGGGCGTGGTCAACGTGAGCTTATCATCGGTGACCGGCAAACAGGGAAAACTGCCCTGGCGCTGGATACGATCATCAACCAAAAGGGAAAGGATCTTTATTGCATCTACGTGGCAATCGGCCAGAAGAAGGCTGCCATTGCCCGAACTGTCGCAATGCTGGAACGCTACGGAGCGATGGACTACACGACCGTAGTCGTTGCCGCAGCGGATGAGCCTGCCGCGCTGCAATATATAGCGCCATATTCCGGTTGCGCAATCGGCGAAGAATTTATGGAAACGGGTCGCGACGCTCTTTGCATATATGATGACCTTTCCAAACACGCCTGGGCGTACCGACAGGTGTCATTATTGCTTCGCCGTCCACCCGGTCGTGAAGCCTACCCAGGAGACGTATTTTACCTGCATTCGAGACTGCTGGAACGGGCCGCTCGATTAGCGGATAAGTTCGTCATCGTGAAGAAAAATCACCCGGAGTCTTATTCAGAGGGTGCGGTTGTAGAAGAGGGAAAGGTCTTTGGTGGACCTCTAGCCCGGCACAGCGTGTCTGAAGCGATCAAGAATTTGGAAAATCCGGATGAATATAAAGCCGTTAAATTAAAAGGAAGCGGAGGATCACTCACCGCGTTGCCGATTATCGAAACGCTGCTTGGGGATGTATCGGCGTATATTCCAACCAATGTCATTTCAATCACCGATGGGCAAATTTACCTGGAGGGCAACCTTTTCTATGCAGGCATACGCCCAGCAGTGAATGTTGGCCTTTCGGTATCCAGAGTGGGTGGTGATGCTCAGACGAAGGCATTCCGGCAGGTAGCCGGGCGCTTGCGCCTGGATATGGCAGCATTCCGTGAGCTG
>JBGOYO010000344.1:0-3714 GCA_041479715.1 Anaerolineae bacterium | reverse complement strand
TCGGGTATGCCAGTGAACCACAAGTGGCAAATTGGCTATCCCAGCGTATCGATGTGTTGTATGAGCTAGCCAGCAGTGCGGATTATGACCTCTACATGAGCGAGACAGAGCGCGATTGCCTTCCGCCCAGCCAGCGTGAGCTCCATGGAAGCCCAAAGCTGTTCTATAAGCTGCATTTCAACAACCATTGGAGTGTGGTGCGACTCCCCACCTGCTATGACCTGTACGCAATGGCTTACCTTCAAAAGGGTGACTTGCTCTCCCAGCAAAAAGTCGAGTCAATCGTCTCATATCTACTGCATCCGGCATTCCAGGAGACTCCCGGTGGGTATATCTGGAATGCGCAGCTTCACCGCCCCTATGCTGCCGGGCGAGTTTTCCTGGCATGTTTGCCACGCCAGAATGAGCCGGAAAAGTTGGTACTATTTATGGAAATGTTGGCCCAATTTGAATCTGGACGAGGTTGCGACTGGTTCCGCCACGGAATGGCTCACCTGGAGACGTTCCGAACCGAGCGCGGGACTTATCTCTTCCCAAGCGTGTACCTGAGGGAGAAATCCAGCTATTATCTTTATGCCGGGATGCATATGGGGCTGGGGGAGTGGCCGCGCGACTTGCACGCATTGGAGCTGGAATCGACCTTCCGCATGCTGCGGCTCAAAATACTGACCACTAATTAAGGATTCCCTGCAGTAATTTCTATGATTAGTTTCTGGATGCTTTTCCAAATAAACTGTTACAACATGTCCATCAGACTCATAAATAATAGTATCGTCACCAACAAGTCCTCTAATTAACCCTAGATTAGATTTTTCTACAAGGCATATCCCGATCAATAATTAAGCGTCCTAGATAATAGGAGTGAGAAACCTCCGGCACCAGGTTAATCTGATGAAAGGAGACGAAAGATGAAAAAAGTTGCGTTTCTAGGTGTTGTCTTGATCCTGCTGGCTGCGCTTGCGGTTCCTGCTATGGCGAAATCGCCTCATCATGGAAATGGGAATAGCACTAGTACGGGGCAGCAAAGCTCGACAGAAGCAAGTTCAGCCGATCAAAATGAGGGAAATCAAGCTAATCCTCATAACCAGAATGACCAAGGCAATCATGGGAATCACGGAGCGAGGGGAAATGGGAACCAGGGGCAAACACATCCAAACACTCCTTTCTACCTGCAGGGGATAATAAAAACAGTTGACGTAGGTACTAAAACTATTACCGTCACCTTAACACACGGCAATGCAATGGTGAAGCAGTTCGTTGGAGTGGATTTAACCATTAAAGCCACAGATACTACCCAGATCTACAAGATAATCCAGGGGGTCGATGATGAGTCAGGTGAGGGAGACTCTGCAACACCTTCCCTTAGTAGCTCTGAGGCACCCAGTAGCGCTGAAGCTTTTGCGAGTGAAGATGGGGACTCCGACAGGGTCGCTATTCCATTCGAACAGCTTGTAGTCGGTCAGCGTGTGGCTATTCACGGTAACCTGGGCGAAGGGGTCTATAATGCCAGACTCATCACCATGTATATTCAAATGCCAGCCGGCGAATCGGCAGGTGAACAACCGTAGACTCGATAAACCCTGATTTTATCAGCGGTGCGGAGCATCCTCCGTACCGCTGATTTGTGATTAAGGACAACTACGTTAAAATATCGTGTAAAATTCCGGTGATCAACCCGTTTCGACCAGCGGAACTTTACGTCATATATTATGAAAAATAACCCAGATCAGGTAATCCTGGAGAAAGCAAAACGATTTGAAGCAGAGGCACTCGAAGAGATTTTCGATGCCATCAGCCCAGGGATTTATCGCTATGCCTACCGCCTGCTGGGTGACGAGGAGTTAGCCAGAGAGTGTATGTCGGAGACTTTCAGCCGTTTTTTGGCTGCCCTCAAGCGTGACAGAGGGCCAGATACGTATCTGCAAGCGTACCTGTACCGGGTTGCTCATAATTTAATTACCGATTATTACCGAAGGAAAACTCCCCCAACACTGCCCCTGGACGTGGAGCTCCCGGCAGACGCTACTGATGAACCTCCCCAACGGCTGGCGGATGAAATGACCAACCAGCAGCTGCGCCAGGCACTCACCCTGCTAACACCTGACCAGCGCCAGGTGATCGTCTTGAAATATGTGGAGGATTGGGAAAATGAGAGCATCGCTCAAAGCATGAACAAACCTGTAGGGGCGGTAAAAGCACTGCAACACCGCGGACTTGAAGCATTGCGCCGGATCCTGATCCGGTATGAGGATCATTATGACCAGAGCCAATGATGAATTAAATGAATTTGGAAAACAGACGCTAGAACCGCTACGACCCACGCCACCCTTAGACCCTCAGGTTGCGTCTGAAGCAAAGAAGGCATTCCTTCTACAAGGAGAAAACCTGCGCAAGGCGATTAATCTGCAGCCAGGTGAAGAAGTCGCGTGGCAGGTTATCAAGAAACATGATATCTTTTGGATGCTGCGGCAAAAACCTGTAATGAAGTCTCTGGTTACATTATTATTGGTTTTCGTATTCATCTTGGCAAGCAGTAGTGTTACGGTTTACGCCTCGCAAAGTAGTCTCCCGGGCCAGCCATTGTATGCGGTCAAATCCTGGAGTGAAGACGTTCGCCTTTCATTATCATCCTCCCCAAATGCCAAGCTGAGCTTGACCCTCAATTTAACTAACCGCAGGTTGGAGGAAATCTCGGTCTTGCTGGCAGGCGGAAAAAAAGTGAACAGCCAGACAACGGATAGGTTCCAGCGTGAGCTGGAAGATGCGCTCCAGCTGGCAGCCCAGCTCGATGATATTCAG
Organism: Anaerolineae bacterium; assembly: GCA_041479715.1. Classification (GTDB taxonomy): domain Bacteria; phylum Chloroflexota; class Anaerolineae; order Anaerolineales; family UBA4823; genus FEB-25. The sequence continues at coordinate 915 of JBGOYO010000344.1, read as the reverse complement.
ATGCAGCACGCCCTTGGTGATATCAAAAGCCAGGCCGAAAAGCAGGGACTCAGCATCCAGGAGCTGATCAGAAAGCTTCCGCCCCAGGCAAATCCAGCCATGTTGAAGCTGCAGGAGCGTCTCGAAGAGCAGGTTCAGCTGAGCAGCGTTGGGGAGACGAACCCCAAGGAGTTCCGCGTGCAGGTCCAAGAGCGACGGCAGAAGGAGAAGGGGACAAAACATCAAACCGATACCGGACAATCGCAGTCCACACCTGAGGATTCGGCAGCTACCCCAATGCCTACGCAGGAGGGCAAGAATCACGGGAATGACATGAACCAGCCGACGGATGAGCCTGATCATGGCGGTCCTGGGAATGGCAATCACGGACCAAACCCGACTCATATCCCCAAGCCGTGAACGAACAGATACTTCGGTGAAACCGCTGCAAAGCTGTTTTATTATGTTTAGAGACGGCTTTGTAAATATCTACGCCGATAATAGATCACTCCAAATAGCACAACGAATTGGATCAGCACGATAAAAATCGTCGAAAACTGCTCAAAATAGAACAGCAGCATATCCAGCACGGTGAGGGAAACCAACAGGCTGAGAAATGCCAGGTCAAAAGCCAGGCGTTTTTTACCAGATACGAGCAACACAACTGATACCAACAAAAGTAGCCCCACCAAAATTTCCACGATCAAGCGGGTATTGAACAGCACTGGCGCTTCGATAGGGGCGATCTGCCGGCCGGCATGCGCATTGAGAAATTCCACCAATGCGGAGTTCGGTATAACCTGCTCCAACCATACCTGGACCGGATTTTTAAGCGTGAACAGACCCAATACCAGCGTGCCTGCCGCTAATAACCACCTCAAACGAGGTTCGTTCATCCAGCCTTCGAGCTGATCAATAGAATTTCTCCACCACTTG
>JBGOYO010000343.1:0-3725 GCA_041479715.1 Anaerolineae bacterium | reverse complement strand
TATCGGTGTTGATGCTGTATTGTTCGTTATGCCATTCCATGGAATCCTCGGAGAAATGTGGATGAAATACGATGGGAAAAGTATACTGTAAAACCCGGCTTAATGGAATTGTCAGATACGAGCTTCAACCACCAGCTATTATTCGATTATTGAGAATTACCTACAATCCTTTGGGCGGTTTTTCTGGGCTATAGGGCATTGCAAAGAAGCCGCGCACATCCTTATAGAATTCTCCACCCACCAGCTCAGAGGATTTCAAACCCAACACTGATTGGGATTCTGGAGCCGGTGCCTCTTCGCCCAGGATCACGGACTCACAGCGGATGACTACATCATCCCGTTCCGGCAGGTTAGGGTCATAGATTTGGATCGTAGTAACCCCGCGAGCATCCTCATCATAGGCCCAGGCGAGCACCTGGTGGTTATTGAAGATACGCCTGGAAAGCTCTTTTAATGATCTAGCATGCTCATAAATAAGAGCCAGGATCACCAGGCTCCCCTGATCCAGCTTTTTTCGCAGCTGGTTCAATTCATCTCCGGTACGGCGCATCGTCCCAACCAGAGTGTCATCCGGCAGGCTGGTCCAGCGAGCCACTTTGACCGCTTGCTGCCCCAACCCACCTAAGGAATCCATCTGGCGCCGGAATAGGTACCGCTGTAGGCGGGTGCCCTGGTTCGGGACTTTGTCGATCTGTGGGATGGATTTACCTGCCAGGCGAAAATCGTACACGGCTGCGCACATGCCTCCACACAGACCATATATTGGAGATATCTTGCGGGAGCTCATAAATGCAGGCGTCGAGTAGGGTAGAAAATAACCGGAAAAGTGGTTGGGGAACTTAAAACCATCCCTCGAAGGCAGAAAAATCACTGCCGGGTTCACTGGCAGGTGAAATTCGGTCTGGAGCATCCCCAAAGAGGCTGTGTATTCTTGACCCACCCCATTAATAGTAAAATTAAACTTCAGGTAGGGGAGGTATATATCCCCCAGATCGGGCATCAGGATGCCTCGCTTGTCAGCCTGCGGGTCGGCATTTTGATCACGGTATCCAGACAAATGGATAGTGTGATAATCCAGGTAGTGCAGGGGTTCGTAGCTGAGGTTGAACTGACCCTGGTCATCGGAAAGGCCCTCAGTCACGGTGAGGTCATCATCCTCTTTCCCGGAGGCATCCTTATCGAAGATACGCACGACCACGTTTGAAATGGGATCACCATTAGCGTAATGCACACTTCCAGAAAATGAGACTCTCATCCTACCTCTCCATCACATGAAATTATAGCAAAAATGGTCCATCTGGACGACTCGTTTTGAATTTATGATGAATAAAGGAGCTTCCATGGTAGCAATCATCCAACTCAACAACCTCTCCAAACACTACAAAGTGCCGGTGCGAAAAGCCGGCCTGGCAGCTTCGATCGGCAGCCTGTTCAAGAGAGAGAATGTCATCGTGAAAGCCGTGGAGGAGATCAGCTTCCAGATCGGCCAGGGAGAGGTGGTGGGGTTTCTAGGACCGAATGGGGCGGGAAAGACCACCACACTCAAAATGCTTTCAGGTTTACTCTATCCCACCAGCGGTAGCGTTTCCGTGCTCGGGTTCGAGCCATCCAGGCGACAGTCTGAATTCTTGCGGCAGATCACGCTGGTGATGGGCAACCGGCAGCAGCTGGTATGGGACCTGCCCGCTCTCGACTCGTTTGACCTCATGCGCTCTATCTATTCCATCCCCACCGCCGATTTTACCCGTACACGGGATGATTTTATCGACCTTTTGGAGCTGAAGGACTTGGTGAACAAACCTGTGCGCAACCTGTCGTTAGGAGAGCGCATGAAGATGGAAATAGCTGGGGCGCTGCTGCACCGTCCCAAAGTGCTGTTCCTGGATGAACCCACTTTGGGACTGGATGTGACCATGCAGCGGCGCATCCGCATTTTTATTGCTGAATATAACAAGCGCTACGGCGCCACCGTGCTGCTCACCTCACACTATATGGCGGACGTTGAGGCCTTATGCAAGCGGGTGATCGTCATCCACCACGGTAAGCTGCTGTTCGATGGGGAGCTGAGCAACCTGGTGGAGCAGTTTTCTGCTTTCAAGACGGTGGGAGTCACCCTGCAGACCGCGGGAGCCGACCTGCAGAAGTACGGGCAAGTGATCAGCCAGGATGGCACGCGCTTTATCTTGCGCGTACCCAAAGCCGAGACCCCCCAGGTGACTGCGCGCTTATTGGCGGATCTGCCGGTGGACGACCTGAACGTGGAAGACCCACCGATCGAAGACGTCATCGAGCAGGTTTTCGCCCAGGGCAGACCGGAGGAGGCAGTCGCATGAGACACATGCTAGATTACTACCTGACTACGATGAAGATTGCCATCCAGTCGCAGTTCCAATATCGCGTGCTGCAGTATTTTTATATGATCGGGATGATCGCAGAGCCGGTGATTTACCTGGTGGTGTGGTCGACCATTGCACTGCAACAGGGTGGCTCGGTGGGAGGGTACACGCCGCGCACTTTCGCCGCCTACTACCTGGTGTGGACGCTGGTGCGCAACATGAACATCGTCTTCACCCCATACGGATGGGAGAACCGCATCCGCAGCGGCTGGTTCTCGATGGACCTGCTGAGGCCGGTGCACCCGCTAAATAACGATGTGGCGTATTTTGCCGGGATGAAGGTGGTGGTGATCATCCTGTGGATCCCGCTGGCGCTCTTACTTTCGTTTTTTTTCAAGCCTGAGCTGAGCCCTGCCTGGTACCAGGTGATTGGGTTTTTCTTCGCCATCTGGGGAGCGTATCTCATCCGGACGATGCTCCTCTCGCTGTTGGGGATGATCACGTTCTTCACCACGCGGGTGGGGGCAATCTTTGAGCTATTCTTCGCCGTCGAGCTGGTGTTCTCCGGGCGGCTGGTGCCGATGTCACTAATGCCGCCCGTGGTGCAACAGGTGGCAGTCTATCTGCCGTTCCAATGGACGTTCTTCTTCCCCATTGAGGTGCTGGTGTCGACAATGAGCATCCAAACGATGCTGACCGGCCTGGGGATGCAGCTATTATGGATCGCCTTCGGCTGGGTGGCGGTGAAAATCATGTGGAAGTTCAGTGTGCGCCAATTCTCTGCCGTGGGTGGGTGATTTTATTTTCTTGTAACAGAAAAGAAAGAAAACCACTAAGTACACAACGGACACAATAATTTATAAATACTTACCGCAGATACTGATAAAGACAAGAATATTGCCACAGATAAACACAGATAGACACTGATAAAAAAATAATACTTAACTGAAAAAAAAGAAAACACAATGGATAATGAAAGAGATAAATTAACGGAAGCTATTATCGGATGTGCATTCAAGGTGAGCAATACGCTTGGCTGCGGATTCCTGGAGAAAGTATACGAAAATGCCCTTGTGATAGAAATGTCATACTCCGGATTGAAATGTGAACAACAAAAACCGATTCCAGTGAAGTATGAAGGAATTATCGTCGGTGATTATTTTGCTGATATTCTGGTGGAAGGGCAAGTAATCCTTGAAATCAAGGCTGCCAAGGCAATTGATGATAGTCATCAAGCTCAACTGATCAATTATTTGAAAGCGACGGGAATCCATCGAGGTCTGATCTTAAATTTTGGAACGACAAAATTAGGCTGTAAGCGCATGGTATTTTAATCCTATATATCTGAGTTTATCTGTGTTCATCAGTGGTTAATTAATTATGGAGAAT
>JBGOYO010000342.1:0-3729 GCA_041479715.1 Anaerolineae bacterium | reverse complement strand
CTGGAGCAATTAATGAATTTCCGCCAATGGGGCAGTCAAACCCCGGGTCATCCGGAATATGGATTAACCCCCGGGGTTGAAGTGACTACCGGTCCGCTTGGGCAAGGATTTGCGAACGGCGTGGGAATGGCAATAGCCGAAGCGCACATGGCAGCCGAGTTTAATCGACCGGGATTTGAAGTGATCAATCACTATATTTATGGGATTGTGACTGATGGCGATTTGATGGAGGGAGTTTCATCTGAAGCTGCATCACTAGCCGGTCATCTCAAACTGGGGAAGATCATTTATCTTTATGACGATAATCATATTTCAATCGATGGCAGCACCGACCTCGCTTTCACTGAAGACCGGGCAGCTCGGTTTGTTGCTTATGGCTGGCACGTACAGAAAGTGCCAGATGGGAATGATACGGCTGCCGTCTTCCGGGCGATCTCACGCGCCCAAAAAGATCCCCGTCCATCGCTGATATTATGCCATACACATATTGGTTACGGGCTTCCGACGCGGCAGGATACTGCCAAGGCGCATGGTGAAGCTCCGGGTGAGGAAGAATTAAACGGAGCCAAGAAGAACCTGGGCTGGCCGCTTGAACCAAAATTTTATGTCCCTGAGGATGTACTGGCGTTCTTTAGAAAAGCGATCAAGCAAGGTGAAAAAGTCGAGAAATTATGGCGCCAGCGGTTAAAAGCATACCTGGCGGAATATCCGCAATTGGACACTGAGCTCGAAAGGCGTTTAATGGGTGAGCTGCCCGAGAATTGGGAGGCCGAATTGCCGTGTTTTCCCGCTGACCTGAAAGGGATGGCGACACGTGCGGCATCAGGAAAGGTAATCAATGCTCTCGCACCTCACCTGCCGGAGCTTATTGGAGGCTCTGCAGACCTAACCCCATCGAACGATACCTGGATCAAAGATAGCCAGGATTTTCAGGAATCCACCCCGCTAGGCAGGTATTTCCATTTTGGAGTGCGTGAGCATGCCATGGGATCTATCACCAATGGGATGTCGGTTTATGGCGGCGTGATACCTTACGCTGGGACGTTCCTGATCTTCTCGGATTATATGCGCCCGGCAGTGAGGTTATCTGCATTGTCGAAATACCCCAGTATCTGGATCTACACGCATGACAGTATTGGTTTGGGTGAGGATGGGCCAACACATCAGCCTGTCGAGCATCTGGCTGCGTTAAGAGCGATTCCCAACCTGGTCGTCATCCGTCCAGCAGATGCTAATGAGGTCGCTGAAGCGTGGAAAATTGCTATTTTAAGGCGGCATGGCCCAACTGTATTAATATTAACCCGCCAGGCTATACCCGTGCTGGACCGAACGATATACGCGCCTTCTGATGGTTTACAGAAAGGTGCTTACATCCTGGCTGATCTCGGTGATTCAAGACCGGAATTGATCCTGATGGCCTCCGGCTCTGAGGTGTGTTTGATCACCGATGCCGGGGCGCGATTAGCCAGTGAAGGCTTCAACGTGAGGTTGGTTTCATTCCCAAGCTGGGAACTGTTCCAAGCGCAGGATGAAGCATACCGAAGCCAGGTTCTCCCGCCAGACATCAAAATGCGACTGTCTGTTGAGGCGGGTGTGTCTCAGGGATGGGAAAAATGGGTGGGTGATAGTGGCACCTGCCTTTCGGTCGAGCGTTTTGGAGCCTCAGCACCGTATAAAGTCATCTTCGAACACTATGGTTTTACGGTAGACAATGTCATCCAGCAGGCGCGACAGCTGATGCTTAAGAATAAAGCGTAGATTGAGATAAAGGCAATCAACTCGACCGTCTAATATTGGTAGCGGAGAGAACTATGAAAATTGCATTGGCATGTGATCACGGTGGGTACCTTTTGAAAAATATCGTCAAGCAGTCTATTTTAGCTGATGGCTATGATGTGATCGATCTCGGAACAGACAGCACTCAAAGTGTTGATTATCCCGATTTCGCCGAGAAACTGGGTTTGGCGGTAACACATGGGGAGGCTGAACGTGGTATCTTGATCTGCGGCTCCGGTGTGGGTGCATGCATCGCAGTAAATAAGATCAAAGGAGTGTATGCCGGCATTTGTCATGATACTTACTCGGCTCACCAGGGAGTGGAGCATGATAATATGAATGTATTGTGCCTGGGAGCACGGGTGATAGGGACTGAGCTGGCAAAGGAATTAGTCAATGCATTCCTGAAAGCGCAATTTTCCAACGAAGAACGTCACGTCAGGCGGGTTAATAAGGTTTACAAGATAGAAGAAGCTGGTTACTAAAACAAAGGTGAAAAAATGTCGTCAATCACAAAACTAACTGACCTGGGTCAGTCGCTTTGGTATGATTATATGGAAAGGCGCATCCTGGAAAACGGTGAGCTGGCAAAGTTGATCGAGCAGGGTGATATCAGGGGATTAACCTCTAATCCGAGCATTTTTAACCATGCAATTGCAAAATCGAAGGATTATGACTCCGCATTGATCCCCATGTCTTGGGCGGGATATACTGATAAAAAAATCCTTGAGCTATTAATGATCGAGGATATCGAGCGGGTTGCCGATCTGTTAAGGCCTTTGTTCGACAAGACTCACGGCGGAGATGGGTTTGTCAGCCTGGAGGTGAGACCGGATCTAGCATATGAGACTAAAAAAACGATAGCCGAAGCACAACGCTTATGGGATATCGTGCACCGCCCCAATGTGATGATTAAAATTCCGGCAACAGAGCCCGGGTTAACTGCCATTAGACGATCCATCGCTGCAGGAATCAACATCAATATTACCCTGATATTTTCGATCGAGCGATACAAGGAAGTGATGGAAGCCTACCTATCAGGATTAGAAGACAGGATCAAGGCAGGAAAACCGATCGACCACATCAATTCAGTGGCCTCTTTCTTCGTTTCCCGGATCGATGTTAAGGTTGATAAGTATCTTGAGCCCAACATCCAATCGAAGGGTGGCGAGGCTCAAATAGCCAAGTCCTTATTGGGGAAAATCGCTATCGTAAATGCACGTTTAGCCTATCAAGAATTTCGTAAAGTTTTCGAGAGTGAGCGATTCAGTAAATTACAAGCCAAAGGAGCTAGGCTTCAACGGCCATTGTGGGCATCGACGAGCACGAAAAACCCGGCCTATCCCGACACAATGTACGTGGATGAACTGATCGGTAATCACACAGTAAATACAATTCCACCCCAGACTCTGGAAGCCTTCAAAGATCATGGCAAGGTAAGCTTGACGATCGAGAAAGACCTGGATGGGGCGAAGAAAGCATTTTTAGACCTCGAACGGATCGGAATTTCGATGAAGAAAGTAACCTGGGAGCTTGAAGAGGAGGGAGTGCAGATATTTTCTGAGTCATATAATTCACTTCTCGCCAGCGTGAAAACACGAAGGGAAGATGCACTCAGTGAGCTAGGACTGCTGGCAAAATCAGTATCCGCACGAATAACCCAATTTGAAGCAGATCACTTTCTAAACCGGTTCTATGCCATGGATGGGTCGCTTTGGACCGATGATCCGAAGGGTCAGGAAGAGGTGCGCATCCGCATGGGATGGCTGAACCTGCCAGACTCGAGCAAAGCATTGCTGCCTGGTTTGGATAAATTTTCCTCGGAAATCCGTGATGCCGGCCTTAGTCAGGCCCTGCTATTAGGAATGGGCGGCTCATCCTTAGCTCCCGAGGTGATGAGTTTGGTTTTTAATGAAAGTACCGGGTTAAAACTCACCATCCTCGACTCTACGG
>JBGOYO010000341.1:0-3741 GCA_041479715.1 Anaerolineae bacterium | reverse complement strand
GTATCATCGCTCGAATGGCCTTCGACAAATATCAATTCTGTCTGCCTGCCCATCTCCGGGGTGCGAGTAAAAATATGGGTGATGTTTCCAGCCTCATTGCGCGCCGGGACGATCACCGATACCGAAGGGAATATATCTACGCTGGTCTGGTCAGCCCCGGGTGGCATCAGTCGGGCAACAATCAGATTCGTCAGGGACAGCTGGTTGAACGGCCAAAAACGCACCAGGTAACGGTTGCATATTGCCTCAATCCCTGGGATATTCAGCGGCCACAATACTTCATGCCAGTGCCTGAAAACTTCAAAACCAGCCAGCCCGGCCAGGTTGGTGATGTCTTCGACCGTCAGCCAATTGGAGAGCAGCGTTGGCTTGGCCAATCTTAAGCGCTGAGCGAATGATAGCGGCAGCTCCCACAAGCGCGAATAAGAATTAATAATCAAGCGAGTACCAGGATGTGATAAGCACTTCACCTGTCCCAATATAGCTTGCACATCCCATACGTCGTTGAGCAGATCAGAGAGGATGATCACGTCGAATAATGTCTGCCCCAGATCAGCCTCCATCGTGGGCAGCAACAAAGGCAGGTAGTGTGCATCGGCTAATATAAAATGCAATTTTTGATCAGGATGGCGCTGGCGAGCCTGGCTTAGCATCTCGGAGGAAAAATCAACCCCCACGCCCAGGCTGGGTAGAAGTGCGGCTAGCAAATCACCTTGCCCGCAGCCTAATTCGAGCACCGACTGTCCTGGTGGTACCAGGTGGCGATAAATTTCTCCCAGGCGGCGGTGGTAATAACCGCTTAAACTAAGCCGTGCATTGTGTTCTTTTGCCACCGAGTCCCAGTGACGTCGGCGCTCCTGTGTGTAAACGGCGAAGTCGCTTTGCGCAGCAGGTTGAGAGGTCACGGAGATCCCCCAGGAACAGCATCCGCTCCGCCCGGAGCGCCAGGTACTGGCGCAACGTAGAAATATATTTCATTAGTTGGATAGCCAATATAGCTCAGTGCAGAGTCACCGAATTCGGCGATACGATTCAATCCTGCGGATTGCGCCCATGAGGTATTATCTGCTGAACCATATGTAGCCTGCAACCGGTCGGTGCCAACCACATAAGCCAGCCCCTCAGATTGCCATTGTTCAACGCTGTCATGTAAACCCACGCGAACAAAGTTGATCCCACGCTTCTCCAGGTCTGATTCAACCCATGGTAGGATATCCAGTATGCCAATCTTTTCACCAGGTTTGACGGTCGCCGTCAGGTATTCGGTCGCCCGTTGCTGGGCGGTCTGATAAGCGAGGTTGCGGGCGATATAGCGCTCCACCTGATAAATTTGCCCGGCGTAGACCACCAGAAAAACCACCAGAACAAAAGTCGGAATCGCTTTTTGGACCAAGCTCCAATAGCGGCCCTTATTTGGAACCCTGACTTCCCACACCCGTTGAAGCGCTCGAACGATCATAGACAAGCCCATTCCAGCTGCGATCGCCACGATGGGGTAAAGCATTAACGCATGGCGGGTGTAGCGCTGTACGATCGGAGAGATTAAATAAAGCTGCAGTGCTGCGAAGATGAGCATTACCAAAGTGCGCCGCGGTTGGAATTTCAACAATCCACATATACCCACCGCTGCCAGCAGCCCGGCTGGAACGCCAAAGCCGATGCTGCCATCGGTTGTATCGATGTATGAATCACCAAACCCAGGCATGAACAAGCCTTTGAGGTAAAAGGCCAGGCTATCCAGGCGATGTGTCAAGGTTAAATCGTGAGACCAATAGAAGGAGGTCCACTTTTCAATGTAATTAGGCAGGTCGAGGATGGCGTAGGGGGAGGTTATAACGAAACCAAGCACCATCCCGCCGAGGATTACAGAGGCATAGATCAGGATTGACTTTAGATTTGTATCGCTGGTGATACTGGAAGAGTCAGCTGAACCCTGCTCCCTCGGCTCAGCTACGCTTACCGCAGCTTGAGTTGGGTGATCCCGCTTCGCCAGCAGCAATCCCAGGAAGGGAACAACAACCACAGCCACCATACGGATGTTCACACTGACGATGATCCCCGCCAGGATGCCGCTGATTAACCAAGGCGTCCAGCGCCTTCCACGGCTATCCATCGCCAGCCAGACGGAGATAAATAAACCCAGTGAAAGCGTCACCGCCAGCGCATCGGGAAGGATATAGGATGAATAATACAGCACATCACGGCTTAAAAAAGCCATTAATAACGCTCCGCCGAAGGCAGATAATGGATCAACTGCAAAAAACCGGCGCAATATCAGGTAAATCAGCACCGGCGCAATGCTGTTAATCAGCGCAAAGAACAGCCGCGGGAAGCGCAGCGGTAAACCGGTCTCGTTCACCGCCTGGTAAATACTGGCAACCCCGCTCGGAGGAGAAACATATTCCTGTACGCTGGTAACTTCCTGCGAGCGTAAGCCTTCCATCAGGCCAACCACTTCCGCTGCCGCGGTGATATATACCGGCAGGTCACCGTATGATGCTCGCCCATATCCTGGAACTACAGCTGCCGGTCGTAACCCGGGTGTAGTGAGCATGTTCAACGCCTGACCATAGGTCACCGGCTCATCCCAGACGGACTGATAAGGCAAACCATAGCCGGTAAGCAGGGCGCGGCTGCCCAGGCTTAGTAGAAAGATGATCAACAATAAAACTGCGTCTAATGTATTGGGCTGCAGCTTTATCCTAGGCCTGTGCCAGCACCACACCCACAACATGGCAGCTTGAAAAGCTAGCAGAAACCCCCAGAGAAAGAAGGGTATCAGGCGGCTGAGATACGCTTCGTTCAGCTTTAGCACCGTCTTGGTTTGGAAAATAAACATCCACCCGGCCAGGACCAGGCTGACACACAAGGCACTGAACAGCAGGTTGGGGATCATCTTCCGGTCGTCAAATAGAAAATCAGCCATTCGGGATGGTGTGCGGATGGTCAATGCGATAAACACCAGCACCCCTACGAGGGCGATGCCGAGCATGGCGAGTCGAGCGGCAGAATAACCAAACAGGATTCCGCCCGGGTCCGATGGCAAAGACAACAGATAGATAAAGACCGCCGCGCCTTCAAGCGCTGCGAGCAGGAAAAACAAGCGCAGGTAGGTGGTATTCGAAGTCGGTGGTCGAGACACGCTCATGGTTTTGAATGGGTTGAATTAAGGCTTCATAAACAGCTGAAGGTCGCCGAACTGCTCAGAAAAAACGTTCCCTCGAATATTTTCGTTCACCTCGCAGTCCTTGCAAATCACTGCACAAGGCTGAAAATCTGGTGACGCATACCGGGCGGTAGGACTGCTGACAATCCATTGAATATTTACCGGTGTGCGTGGAGCACCCATTAATTCCCACACCAGGTATTCTGGATCATCCCCTAGCAACATAATGCCAATGTCTTTACATCCTGTCGACTTTATTTTACCAGTCAATTGCGTGTAGCTCTCCTGTATCCCCAGGGCATTGGCAAAATATATGCTCTCGCGTGGCTCCATCAGGATGCTGTTCTGCAGATATGAATGACCTGGTCGAACGATCAACGCTCTCGAATTAATGCTTAGCAGCCAAGGCAGCGATCCGACCATAAGTAGCGTCGTTACTAGGTAACCCAGTTTATATTTATCGAAGGATTCAAATATGATCCCCGCCACGGGTGCAAATAACACAAAGAATGCCAGGTCGTAGCGGGTGCCGAACACGTTCCACTTATAGATAATGCTGAAAAGGAGGAATGTGG
>JBGOYO010000340.1:0-3778 GCA_041479715.1 Anaerolineae bacterium | reverse complement strand
GTGGTAGTCTAACTTTGGGGCAACGGTATGCACAACCTGCACCCGCCCCTTATCTGTGTAGATGTTCTCGAAAGTGGTCGAATGTTCAGTTGGATAACTGATAATGGGGATATGTTTGAGTTTCCCCAGCGGCACTTCCGCACCCCATGATGTGACGATCCCCACTCGCAGCCCCAGGGCATTCGCGGTCAAGCCGGCATAAGCAGCGGTACCGCCAATTTGAGGCCCTGAGGGGGTTAGATCGCGCGTCAGATGGCCGATAATGAGATAGTTAATCGGTTCAAGCGGGGAAAGGCTGAACATGAATAAATTATACCTGAAATAAAAAGGATGCTGTCTGAAGCTTCAAAACAGCACCCTGTGCGTTTGGGTCACTCTTTTGGAATGATGGTCACCTTGCGGTGGGGTTCTTCTCCAAAGCTTTCGGTAGTCACATGCGCATCTTCCCTCAGCTCTATGTGGATGATGCGGCGTTCATTGGGCGGCATGGGTTCGAGGATCTGTTTGCGTCCCGTCTTTAGTGCCTGCTCTGCCATGCGGTGGGCTAACTGGCGAAGCTGACGCTCACGTCGGCTGCGGTATCCTTCGACATCGATCACCAGGGTGACGTTTTCTCCTAGCTCCTTGCTGACGATCAAGCGGGAAATATACTGCAAGGCGTTCAGCGTCTCCGAGCGTTTGCCGATCAGGACGCTTAAATCTTTTCCACTCACATCCACCAGGATGGCGCGTGTTCCACGTTCCTCATCCACCTCGCCATATGAAGCCTCGACCTCCGCCTGGATATGCATCTTGGTAAGCAGCTCACTGACGGTTTCCTGCGCCACATGTAAGGGTATCTCCTCTTTTGCATTGGCGGGTGGGATGCGGACGGGTTTGGGCTCCGGTTCTTCCTCAGCCTCTTCAATGTAAGCCGCCTGGTTGGAAGAAGAGCTGCTCTCTTGTTCGCCTTCTTCAGACAGGATCTGCTTCACAATGAGGCGAACCCTGGCCTGGTGAGATCCGAGACCGAACAATCCCCGGCTGCCTTCATCAAGTATTTCGATATCAACCTCATCGCGGGTCAATTCCAGGTCGGCCAGTCCCTTTTCAATAGCTTCATTGATGGTTGGGGCGATAATTTCGATAGTCGCGCGTTGTGAGTTCATAGTTTTATCTCAATCCGGAAATCCCCTTATACATCGATTATTTTGTACTGACGGCTTTTCGCTTAGGCAGCAAATTGCTCCAATTGACATTTCCCATCATGGCATATTGAGCGATACCCAGCAAATTGCTCACGATAAAATACAGTGCCAACCCCGATGCGAGCGAGAAGGTGATAAATCCCATCATGAGGGGCATCATCAGGTTCATCGATTTTGACATCTGCGCACTTTGGTCGGCAGGATTGGCGGACGCAGGGGTCATCAGCTTTGATTGGAAGTAAGTAGTGGCGACCACCAGGATGGTCATGATGGGGATTCCATAACCAAAAATGGGCAGTGAAAAGGGCAGAGGAATTAATGGCGTCTGCGATTCAGGTAAGCCAAGGTTCATCCCCAAGAAATAGCTGTTCACCGGGATAAGCAGGGAGGCTGGTATGAATGAGTAGATGGTCCGGCTGAGGTGCAACAATTGGATTGGTGCCTGAGCCATGGCGAGCGAGATGGATTGGTACAGGCCGATCATGATCGGGAACTGGATCAGCAAAGGCAGGCAGGAAGCGAGCGGGTTGATGCCCATTTCCTTATATATTTTCATCTGTTCCTGGGCCAGTTTCTCCTTATCATCCTTATATTTTTTCTGGGTTTCCTGCCACTTTTTCGAGCCGTTCAATTCCTGCATTTTTTTCTGACTCTTCAGTTGAGAGGCAGTCAACGGGAATGTTATCAGGCGGATCACAATGGTAAACAGGATTATGGCGATTCCGAAATTATGGAAGATGGTGTCATAGATCCAGATCAAGACATTGGTCATCGGACCGAGAATTATGGTATTCCACATAATGGATTTTCTCCGTATTCTGACTATTTCATTATTTTGCTGGAGTGAAAGCCCATTTTTGAGCTCCACTGGGATTCTCCAGGTTGAGGGCTACCAGCAGGGTGGAGCCGAACCCGGTGGGTGCAACTAGAATTTTGTCCCCGGCCATCATAGGCGCGGTATAGATAATTCCGCCGACCACAGCCGTGTTCGAAATTGCTCCGGCAGTACTGATAGTGTAAAGTGAATCTGCTTCGGTCGTCAGGTATATATTCGTCCCTGAGATCACCGGTGTATCGACGATGGAGTTATTCGGCTTAACTACCCACGCCGAGCTACCATCTGAAGCATTGACGGCATACAAATTCCCAGACAGGTCACCGAAATAGAGGATGTTATTATCAATCGCTGGACCTGCCCAGACCCAATCTGTGGTTGGAAAAGTCCATTTGACCTTACCATTGGTGGTTGAGTCCAACGCAATCAGTTTGCTTCCGAACGTTCCTACATACACAGTTCCATCCGCTCCAACGGCGGGTTTACCAACGATAGATCCACCTAGGTCCTCGGTGGTTTTCCACAGTTGCCTTCCAGATCCGGTATCGAATGAATAGACATTGTGATCCATCGATGCGATGATGATGCATCCACAGTTGGGGGCGGTGGCAGGTTGTGCCCACAAAGGTTCTTTGCTTGTTGGAATCTTTAAAATTGTATTCCCGCCGGATAAACTAATTTTATAGATGTTCCCATCCGCCGAAGGTTGGAAAATGGCATTATCAATGACCAATGGGCTGGCGATCAAGCGGTTCTTTAAATCTTCTGATTTCCATTTCTGAATACCGGTGTTGGGATCGACACTATATAAAAAGTGGTCATAACTTGGCACGAGCAGCTGCCCATCTTCGGTCAGCACAGGGTTGGCGTAAAATCCCTTGGCGTTTGGCTTGTCTGGAGGAAACTTCCATTTCTGGAGACCGGTATTTAGATCCACCGCATACACCTGGTTACCGGCTGCCAGGTATGCGTAATTGGCGTCAGCGGTCAACCCGTGCCAGCTCGTGGAGGCATATACCGAGCTTGTACATGCAGAGATAAAAATACTTAATAAGAGCAGGGTGCTGATCAGGACTATTTTTTTTGATTTCATCGGTTATCTTTTCTAAGGTACAGGATCAAATCCACCACGGTTGAATGGATTGCAACGTAAAACGCGCCACGCTGCCATCAAACTGCCTTTAACCGCGCCGTATTTATAGATCGCCTGGTAGCCATAATGAGAACAGGTTGGATAAAAACGGCATGTATTTGGCGGTAGTGTACGCGATAAGGTCAGCTGGTAAAGACGGATCATCGCCAGTAATGCTATACGTGGCAGGTTCAAAAAAGTTACCGGCAGGTCACGCAAAGGAGATTCCGGGTGGCTTTCAGTTTCTTGTAAAGGTTCGTTATTCATTGCTATCGTTCGATACATGAGCCCGGGTGAAGAGCTCTTGCAGGCATGTTTGAATATCACTAAGTTCAGCAGCGATGATCGGTTTGCGAGCGATCAGAACCAGCTTCCAGCCAGGTCGAATCTTTGGTAGAAGGGGTCGGATGGCTTCCCGTATCAATCGTTTGGCTCTATTTCTTTGAACTGCACCACCTACACTACTGCCCGCCGTTACACCAAATAATGTATTTTCGCTTTCAGCAGGCAGCACAACCAACACAATAAACGGGTGGGCATAAGATTTTCCAGAACGCCTCACCCGCTTGAAATCGGTGGATTGTTTCAGCCGGAAATTGCGGTTCACCCACGCCAGTTGATCTT
>JBGOYO010000339.1:0-3781 GCA_041479715.1 Anaerolineae bacterium | reverse complement strand
TCTGGATCACGCCCTGCGGACGGAGGTGGAAACCGCCGGGCAGAGTGTGGGAATGCGGGGCAGCTGGACGGATGAACAAACTTTTCTAATTGAGTATGACACCATCACCAATCGCTACGGTTACCAGCTGCAGCTGCGATTTGTGGCAAACGAGATGACGCTGGTTGCTTCCGACCGCATCTATGGTACCAGTGTGACAATCCTGGGAAAGTTACAAAATCGTTGAGCTGCAATCGGTCTCGTGTCTTTGCGCCAATCAAAGTAGGACGTCAGTATTTCGAAGGAGTTGAACATGGTTAAAAAAATCTCTATAGTGATTATCGGCAGCCTGGCGTTATTGGTCATCCTGCGCTTCGGTCTGGCGTTGTTGTTCCAACCACCGGAATACGTTTACCGGGCAATCTTCTGGGGTGACTCAGATATCACCGATTATACGAAATTTCCTTGGCGTGATATTCAGAACTCTCGTCCAGAATTCTACTTTAGTGAAAATCTTACGCCAGAGTTATTTACCAGCATCGATATTACCAGCGGTGGCGTTACTCATAAGGCTGATTTCAATGCCTTCCTCGAAGAGTCTGGAACGACAGCTTTTATTGTTATCCAGGATGATGCAGTCTTATACGAGCAGTACTTTAACGGCTTCCAACGAGATTCGTGGTTCACATCCTTTTCAATGGCAAAATCGGTCCTATCAGCCCTGATCGGTATCGCCATAGATGAGGGATCGATCAACAGCATCGATGATTCGATCGTTCAATACGTCCCCGAATTGAGTGGACGTGGACTAGATAGTATGACGATCCGCCACTTGTTAACCATGTCCTCCGGTATTCGCTACCGTGAATCAGAGCCTTTGGACTGGTTGTTCTCTTTAAGCGATGACACCTTGGCGTATTCATATCCCGAGCTTCGTTCTCTGGCGCTTCACTTCGAGCACGGTGATGAGCCGATCGGAGCATACTTCTATTACAATGATTACAACCCCATTTTAGAGGGCTTGATTTTGGAACGCGCCACCGGCATGCCAGTTTCGGTCTACCTGCAGGAAAAAATCTGGAAACCACTGGGTATGGAATATCCCGCTACTTGGAGTCTTGATAGTCAAAGCAGTGGGTTCGAGAAAATGGCCACCGGTCTCAATGCACGCGCCATTGATTATGCCCGTTTTGGACGCCTGTTCCTGAACAAAGGCAGCTGGAATGGGACACAAATTATTCCCGAACAATGGGTGATCGACTCTACCACGCCTGATTCCAGCGACGCACGCCCGTGGCTAAACTTCACAGAGTTTCCTGGACAGGATGGCTACTATAAATATCACTGGTGGGGCTATCGACGGGAGAATGGTCTATACGATTACATTGCATGGGGTCATTTGCAGCAGCTCATTTATATCCGGCCCGACCAGAATCTCATCATAGTCCGCCTTGGCAGAGAAACAGGCCCAAAGGTAGATTGGGGGCTGATGTTGAAAGATATGGCAGATAGGTTTTCACACGAATAAAAGAACAACCTATTGGTAGCTTTTATCGTCGGGCCAATACCGAAGATGGGGAAATAATGAGAAGTGGAAGGATTGAATTTAAGAAAAACCTATTGACAAAGCCTCCAAAATGAGTATAATATTAATGACAACGTTGTCGTCAACGATAACGTCACCGATGTCATCTCTCGAGCAATTCAAAATAATGTAAAAACCATTCCAAGATGGTCACACTACCTGAGCAGGAAAAATCGCTTCACAAGGTTAACGGTTCATTCCATACGACTACGTTGAAGGATGTAGCCAGGATAGCCGGTGTGTCCACCAAGACCGTCTCGCGCGTGGTCAACAACCAGGGTGAAATTCGGACGGAAACGCGCGTGCGGGTGCAGGCGGCCATTGAAGAGCTTGGCTATCGACCCAATGTGCTAGCACGAAGCCTGATCCACCAGCGCACCAACACCCTGGGAGTTGTCACCTGGGGGATCGACTATTTTGGACCCTCGCGCACAGTCGTCGGTATCGAACAGCAGGCGCACCAGCTGGAGTACTCCTTGTTTCTCAACCTCATGGATCGACCCGATGATGCCGACAGCGAAGCGGTACTCGACACACTGATTGCGCACCGTGTGGATGGAATATTGTGGGCAGTGCCCGAGGTGGGGAATAATCGATCATGGCTGAAATCCAGCCACCTGGAGCAATTTCCCCCGATTGTGTTCCTCAATACCGAACCGCGACCCGGGTTGGTTGTGGTGGCAGTGGATAATTTTTTTGGTGCGAAGCAAGCCACACAGCATTTAATCGACCAGGGCCGCCGAAAGATTGGGATTATTACCGGACCGTTAACCTGGTGGGAAGCGCGTGAGAGGTATGACGGCTGGAAATCGGTGATGAACCAGGCTAAACTGAATACCCCCTCCTCGCTTGTTGTAGAAGGGGATTGGACCGCCGACGCTGGGGAAAGGGGATTGCAGCAGCTGTTGGCTCAAGAGCCCGACATCGACGCCATATTCGCCAGCAGCGATCAGATTGCCTTGGGTGCCCTGAGCACGGCCCATCGTTTAGGCCGGCAAATCCCGCGCGACCTGGCGATCGTCGGCTTCGATAATATCCCAGAATCGGCCTGTTTTTGGCCTCCGCTGACCACGGTTTATCAACAGCTGATTGACGTCGGTCGTATCGCCGTGCAAACCTTGCATAGAATGATTGAGGCAAACCGCCAACTAAAGACCCCAGATGAGGCAGGTGTAACATTGGTCAAGCCCGTATTAATCGTACGGGCCAGCACCATGGAATCCTATCCAGCCTCTTCTCGCCTGAATGGGATTTGATCATTCAACAATCAATTGCACATCTTGTTTGCAAATGAAAGGAGGTACTCGCCAATAAAGAGATAATTTATAAATAATCTAAAGTATAAAAAATAACAATTCTAAAAAAATTTGTAAGGAGGATGAAATGTTCAAGTTCGTGTCAAGAAGTTTAGTCATTATTACCGTGTTGGCCTTAGCGTTGACAGCATGCGGCCCTGCGGCAACCTCGCAGGCTCCAACTGTCCCACCAACCGTGGCTCAAGTTGTCCCAGCGAGCCAGGTTCCGGTTGCCCCAACAACCGCTGCCACAGTTCCCCCTGCCGCTACTGAAGGCGCTGCGCCTGCCGCCGCTGCCGGATGGTGTTCTGGCACCAAAATCGTCTTCTTCCCTGGTGGAACACCCGGTGGTGGCTTTGAGCAAGTAGTCTACAACGGTGCACTCGCAGCAGCTGCTGATACCGGCGCAAGTGTGCAATATGTGTGGTCAGACTGGGATCCTGCCAAGATGATCTCCCAGTTCACGGAAGCCGTAGCTACCAAGCCCGATGGCATTGCCATCATGGGTCATCCCGGTGATGAAGCTTTTGATCCCCTGATCGATGATGCAGAGAAACAGGGCATTATCGTGACCAGCATGAACACGCAGTTACCGACCGCAGAATCAAAATATGCTCCCAGTGGATTCGGCTATGCTGGCGCCATCCTCTATGACGCAGGATACGCCCTGGGAACGGAAGCGGTGAAGCGCTCGGGTGTAAAAGCTGGCGATAAAGCCTTCTTGTGGGGTTTACTTTCACAAGCGGGTCGAGGTGAGCGAACCAAAGGCGTAAAGGATGCTCTTGAAAAAGCTGGGTTGACCGTGATCTACCAGGAGATCGACGACGCTACCAACAAAAGTGCGGCCGCGGGTGTACCGGTATTTACCGGAATCATGTCCGCTAATCCTGATATCAAGCTGATGGTGACCGATCATGGCAAC
>JBGOYO010000338.1:0-3808 GCA_041479715.1 Anaerolineae bacterium | reverse complement strand
CAGGCTGTGCCGCTAAAACTTTGGATTGACTGGGCACAGATTTTTTGATGCTCAATAGGAATATTGGGATAGAGAATAACATAGAAATCAAATAGATAGGGTATTAATATCGTTTTGCATGAAGCTGGGCGCTAAACATGATCACGGTCGATTGAGTGATCAGCGGCGGAGATAATTTGAGCAGAATTTTTGATATTATTCTGGTCACAATCGGTGGCCAGGAGGTCAACACAAAGATTTAAGCAGATCAACCCAATTCGATCCACGCTGCGCCAGGGTACGCTGGGTGTACAAATACCGGGATGCGTCCCGGGCGATATTCAAACGCAGGGTGGGGTCATTAATCAGAGCCTCCAGGGCTTGCTCCCACGCTTCGGGTGAGTTCTCTGCCAGCCAGCCATTTTGACGGTGATGGACTGTGTCTAAATAAGCCGGGGATTGACTAAATATACCCGCTGCACCGATCGAAGCATAATCCAGAAACTTGATATCCGACTTGCAGCTATTAAAAGGGGTGTTAGCCAGCGGAGAGATAGCAATATCCCAATGGATGCTCCCGGTAAACCAGAGCATGAACAGAGGGTATTCGTGCTCCTCGGGCCGGGGATAAACATAGCGGATGGGTAACTCCTGCAGCTCCTGTTTGGTTTGCTCCTTGTTTACCACACCAACCACTTGAAATTCGATCCGACCCGGGTAGTGCAGCTGGATGGATTTTAGTGCCGGCAGGATCATCCTCAAGTCTTCATCGTGGGTAAAAGTGCCCATGTAGCCAACCGTAATGCGCTTCTGGTCCTGCCTGAGATCTACGTTGCCGGGGTAGCGAGTGACCAACAAACGCTCATCCAGCTGGTTAGGCAGGACATGAATATTCGGGTTGTATTCGAGCAGGCGTTTGCGCAGGGCAGGTGTGGTAACCAATACTGCATCTGCCTGGCGCAGCAGGAAAGAGACGATCGCTAGGATTTCCCCAACGGGCTGCTTGTCCTTAATAAATGGCAGGTCAAAATAATTGTCATCCAGGTTGTAAATCACGCGCGAACCTTTGAGACGAATTTTATTGACCAGTTCCTGGATAAGCGGCAGGGAGACATCGCTTCTCCACAGACGATCGATGATGACCAGGTCTGCAGGTTGATTATCGAAATTCCTCCCGAAGCGGGTGTCGAGGTGCGCCTGGACATCTGGATGGGTGAGCGGCCGGATCAATCGCAGGAAGGAGCTGCCATACGGGCGAAAATCAGCACCATATTCATACAGCACCAATATTCGTGGACGCTTCCTCGAGAGACTGGAATCGCTCATTTACCCTGTGGGAAAAGTGCTCTGAGCATATTTAATACAGGTAATTCAGCAAAAAATTTCGCGGCAGTGGAAACGGCATTGGCTTGAAGCTTCATCCGCAGCGCATCATCCTCTATCAAGCGCCGTAGAGTTTCAAAACAAGCTCCCCGGTCATGGGTATCGACCACCAGGCAGTTTTCCTCATCTTGTGCATAGACAATTGTGCCCCCATTGGCAGGTACAACGACCGCTAATCCACACCCCATGGCTTCTACGGCAGTTAGCCCGAAGGCCTGAAAATCTGAAAAGTCCACAAATATGTCCGCTTCATTGAACAGGTTGGCTACCTGGGTCGAGCGCAGCTGCCCGGCAAGCTGCCAGGGGAAATCTCGCTCAAGCGAGGTAAAACCCGGGTCGGTCTGGTCGCAGCCGAACAGCCTGATCTCTACCCTGGATGGATCCATTTGATAGGCTTGCTGCAGGGCAGCCATGGTTAACTCGGGGCTGCGGCGGGCGGTGGAAGGGCGGATCATGGCGGTGATGCGCAGAGGACGGTCTGGCCAGGATGGATCTAGACGGCGACGTGGTTGGAACAGGTCTGGGTCGATATGCCCGCCCACTATGGTGCTCTGGATGTGATGATGGACCTGGATCTGCTCCGCGATCCACGGGGTAGTGACCATGCGGACCAAATTAGGGATGAGGGTGTAGGATGCCTCGGCTCGCTTTATTTCATGGGTATCAGGTGCATAAAAATTCGGCTCGTAATCCTGGATGTAATATCCCATCACCAAGTCAGGACGCGTTGCTGCAGCAGGGGCAATCCAGGCGACTGTCGGGTTGGAGGTGGCAATGACCGCATCAAAGTTTTGAGCCTGGCGGGGGATATCCTCGACATCGGCAAATACCACCGGCAGCTTAAGATCGGGATAATTCTTTTCGAACCACTGGCGATGCACATTCAGGTTCATAATCTGCGCATCGACCCCCATGCGTTGCATCGCTGCGACTGCCAGGAGGATTGAATTGGCACCGCCGCCTAATACACGGATGGGTGAAACGAACAATATCCGCCGACCTGAAAAGAGCAGGCGACCCTGATCGGTGAAGCTGTGGCGTTCAATAATAGATTGCTCACGGGAAGAGATCCCCTTCAAAATCAGGTCATTATGGTATGCGGCAGCAGCTCCGGCAGGGGTGAGGGTGACAGATTGATCCAGCTCGTGCTGGGGGTTGAGCTGAATATCCTCAATTTTGATCAATTGACCGTGCCCGTGAGTCGATAGCGTAGACCGCACCATATGGTAAGCAGCCTTCACGCGCCAGGTGCAGAATTGATACAGGCGTTTGAGGAAATATGACAACCCATCCTGGCGGATGAGGGAGACCCCATAGTGGATATAGCCCACGAACGATTCCATCAGCCCAATCGATGAGTTAGAACCGCTCGGCGGTCGCCTGGTCTCAGTCATCGTGGAGTGAAATCTCCGCGGGCAATCTCGTTGCTCGAATCGTCAGCACAAGGATTGATATAGTATTTTTAGTCATGGCAGAGGCGAGCAATAAAAACGGTTTTCACGACGATCACGAATCCTGCGGAAAGAGCGCTTTAAGGATATTGTAGGCGGGCAGCTCCGGAAAAAATTTCACGCCGGTGGAAATGGCGTTCATCTGGAGCTTGTGCCTGAGCCCATCATCTTCGATAAGCCGCTGAAGAGCACTGAAACAGGCGTTTTGATCTTGGGTATCGACGACCAGGCAGTTCTCTTCATGCTTTGCGAATGCACTAGTGCCTCCGTGACTGGGAACAATGGTGGCTAATCCACACGACATAGACTCCAAGGCCGTCGCACCCAGCCCCTGGAAAACCGAATAGTCCACGAAAATATCAGATTGATTAAGCAGGTTAGCGATTTGGGCCGGACGCAGCTCACCAGCCAGGCGCCAGGGGAAATCCATTGGCAGAAGGGCAAAGCCTGGGTCAAAGAAATCGCAGCCGAAGAGCAAGAATTCCAACTTGGCACTATACATTTTACTGGCATGTCGGAGGATATCCATGGTCATCCTCGGGCTGCGCCGCTCCGAGCTAGGGCGGATCATGGCGGCAATCCGAATAGGCCGGCCGGAGGATAGAGAATCGGGACATGGACGAGGGCGGAAAAGATCGGTATCGATGTGGCCGCCAACAATGTGGCAGGAGAGGCGATGGTGCTGCCAGACTTGGTCAGAGATCCACTGGGTGATCACGCAGCGCGCCTGATCGGGAATGACGGTATAGGAAGCGGCAGCGATTCGATATCCTTCAGAATCTGTCCGATAGAAATACGGCTCGTAATCCTGGATGTAATAACCGATCGCAATATCGGGAAGCTCGTCCAGAACCGGAGCGATCCATGAAACGGTATCGTTGGCGGTGGCAACTACCGCATCATACCTGGCAGCCAAGGTGGGGATATCAGCGATTTCACCGAATATAAGCGGCACGTCCAGGTTGGGGTAGGATTTTTCGAACGACCGGCGATAT
>JBGOYO010000337.1:0-3811 GCA_041479715.1 Anaerolineae bacterium | reverse complement strand
GGAACGCCTGGCAAAGCCAATCCAAGCTGAAACATGGCGGAGAATAACCTTTCTCTATACCACCGGTGAATATTTGTCTCGGGCCAATACGATAAATGAACTAGTCGTGCAGTCTGATGAGCGGCAGTTATTGTGGCAGGCGCTACGGGAACGAGCTGAACATGGATATGGAGCAGAGGACTTGCCTGAGGTTGATATCCCAGATGAAGTGCTGGCAATCCTACTTGGGATAAAGGAAAGTGGTGCTTCATATTGCGATGATGACTGAGCCTCCGATCTAAACCGATCGAGCAAATTGGTTTTTTTTGGATGGAGGCCGTATGTTGAAGGGTAAATGGTATTGTTGAGTAGTAATTTAAAATTGTGGATATATCTTTTTCATTTGAGCTAGTGAGCGCATGATCTCAACACTAACTATCAATGGGCATGAATTTTCCTGGGGATCCAGAACCTATATCATGGGGATATTAAACCTTACTCCGGACAGTTTTTCAGGTGATGGCTTGCTGAAAAATGTATCATCAGCGGAAACGCCGCAAATTGATCTGGATGTAATCCTGGAGATGGCGCGCAGTTTTGTTGAGCACGGTGTGGATATTATCGACGTGGGTGGCGAAAGCACACGCCCTGGGGCCGAGCTCGTAAGTGAAGATGAAGAGATGGGACGAGTGATACCCGTAATAGAAAAACTAGCTTCGAATCTGGATGTGATCATCTCAATCGATACCTACAAAGCGAGCGTCGCCGAGGAGGCACTCATGCATGGTGCCAGTATGATCAACGATGTTTGGGGGTTCCATGCCGACCCAGGAATCGCGGGGGTAGCAGCGAAACACAACATTCCAGTGATTTTGATGCACAACCGCAGCTCCTGGGCACATGCTGAGATAAAAGAGAAGCTGGGTGGGCGGTATGTGGGCATCCCATACGAGAACCTGGTCGTAGACGTAAAGCGAGAACTGCTGGAAAGTGTGAGCATTGCACATACAGCAGGTGTCCTGGATGACAGGATCATCTTGGACCCTGGGATCGGATTCGGCAAGTCCGTCGAGCAAAACCTTGAGCTGGTGGATAGGCTGGATGAAATTCGGTCGTTGGGATACCCGGTGCTGCTGGGACCGTCGCGGAAATCCTTCATCGGATATACGTTGAACCTGCCTCCCGACCAACGCCTGGAGGGTACGGCAGCAGCGGTATCGGTCGGGATCATGCATGGGGCAGATATCATCAGAGTGCATGATGTGCCATTTATGTGCAGAGTGATCAGGATGACGGACGCAATCGTCCGGCGTAATAAGAATTAAACAGATGTGTGGGCACGATATCCGCACGATCCATCGGCACCAATATTTCTTTCTATCAATTTAGGAATCATTAACCAATGCTTAATGAACTTCATTCGATGTTCAGCTATAATTCGTTCCCGCGCAAGATGAGGGAAATTTGGAGCAATCATGGATTATGATGTATTTAATGCAAGAGATAAGATAAAAACCTCGCAAGGTGATTTTACGATCTTCAGGTTGAGCAAGCTGGAACGGCAAGGATTAACCCAATTATCACGCCTGCCATACTCGATACGCATCCTGCTCGAGTCGGTGCTGCGCCAGTGCAACGGTAGAGAAATAATGCAGGAAGATGTGACCAACCTGGCAGGATGGACACCCAACCCGGAAAGCAGACCTGCGATGCCATACAGCCCGGCAAGGGTGATCATGCAGGATTTTACAGGCGTACCGGCGATCGTCGAACTGGCGGCGATGCGAGAAGCGATGGCGCGAATGGGAGGCGACCCGAAGAAGATCAATCCATTGGTGCCTGTAGATTTGGTGATTGACCATTCCGTACAGGTCGATTTTTTCGCCAGCTCCGATGCGTTGGTGAGAAATGCGGAGCTGGAATTCCAACGCAATCGGGAGCGGTATGAGTTCCTGCGGTGGGGGCAGAATGTCTTCAGCAATTTTAGGGTGGTGCCTCCGGCGACAGGTATTGTGCACCAGGTTAACCTGGAGTACCTGGCGAAGGTGGTGATTTCACAAGAAGACAATAATGGATACATTGCCTACCCTGATACTTTGGTTGGAACAGATTCGCACACCACAATGATCAACGGATTAGGTGTGCTGGGGTGGGGTGTGGGAGGGATTGAAGCTGAGGCAGCCATGCTGGGACAACCGATCGACATGCTAACACCGGATGTGATCGGGGTGAAACTATCTGGTCAGTTAGCGGAAGGTGTGACAGCAACTGACCTGACCCTGACAATCACCCAATTGCTGCGTCAAAAAGGCGTGGTAGACAAGTTTGTCGAGTTTTATGGACCGGGACTTTCAACCCTTACACTTCCTGACAGGGCGACGATTAGTAATATGGCGCCGGAATACGGAGCTACGATCGGTTACTTCCCGGTGGATGATGAGACATTACACTACCTGAAGTTCACCGGCAGATCAGAAGAGACGATTGAATTGGTGGAAAGATATTGTAAAGAACAAGGACTATTCCGCAGCAATGAGGCCTCTGAGCCGGAATATACATCGGTCGTAGAGCTCGACCTGGGCACGGTTGAATCGAGCCTGGCAGGACCAAAACGACCTCAAGACAGAGTTTCGATCACGGAAGCCCACCGGTCGTTCAGATCTGCGTTATCTGCACCGATAAAAGACGGCGGTTTCGAGCTGAAGGAAGATGAGATCGAAAAGGAAGTTAATTTCGGCGCTAATGGTCACACCTTAAAAATGACTCACGGTGCGGTGGTGATTGCAGCAATAACATCCTGCACCAACACTTCCAATCCATCAGTCATGGTTGCTGCAGGCCTGGTGGCGAAGAAAGCCGTGGAGAAGGGGCTAAAGGTCAAACCGTACGTAAAGACTAGCCTGGCACCGGGTTCGAGGGTGGTGACGGAATACCTGGCCAAGGCAGGTTTGCTTGAGCCTTTGGCGAAACTTGGTTTCAACGTGGTCGGGTATGGCTGCACGACGTGCATCGGTAATTCCGGGCCTCTGCCTGGGGAAGTGGTGAAAGCAATCACCAGCGCCAATCTGGTGGCAGCCAGCGTGCTCTCAGGTAACCGCAATTTTGAAGGCAGGATCCACCCATACGTCAGGGCCAACTATCTGGCATCACCTCCATTGGTTGTAGCATACGCTTTAGCCGGAACGATCAATATCGACCTTAAAAATGATCCGCTGGGAAATGACGCAGATGGGAACCCGGTATATTTGCGGGATATCTGGCCGATGAATAAGGAAATAGCAGAAGCGGTGGAGCAGAGCGTTTCGTCTGAAATGTTCATAGAAAAATATCTATATGTATTTACCGGCAACGAGACCTGGAATGCGATCCAATCTAGCGACAGTGAGCTATATGCATGGGATAAAAACTCGACTTACATCCAGGAGCCACCCTTCTTTATAGAACTGGCGCAAGGGAGAACGGCAATCAAGAACATTAATGGGGCAAGGGTGCTGGCGTTGTTAGGAAATTCGATCACAACAGACCATATCTCGCCGGCTGGGTCGATCCCCTCGGACAGCCCGGCGGGTAAGTATTTGATCGCAAATGGCGTGCAGCCACGTGAGTTCAATTCTTACGGTTCCAGGCGGGGGAATGATCGGGTGATGACACGAGGAACATTTGCCAATATCAGGCTAAAGAACCTGATGGTGCCCGGGGTGGAGGGTGGGGTCACGCTGCACCTGCCTGAAGGTGAGCCAATGAGCATCTATGATGCAGCGATGAAATATCAA
This sequence comes from Anaerolineae bacterium, assembly GCA_041479715.1. Classification (GTDB taxonomy): domain Bacteria; phylum Chloroflexota; class Anaerolineae; order Anaerolineales; family UBA4823; genus FEB-25. The sequence continues at coordinate 59 of JBGOYO010000337.1, read as the reverse complement.
CAAGATGGCATTCCATTGGTCGTCATCGCCGGAAAAGATTATGGGTCAGGTTCCAGCCG
>JBGOYO010000336.1:0-3818 GCA_041479715.1 Anaerolineae bacterium | reverse complement strand
TCAGACCGGTTATTTAGCGAAATCCTCGTCCCAATCAACGGTCGCGAGGATGGCTGGTATGCCCTGGAGCAGGCGTTTGTTGTCGCCAACCGCGAACAGACCGGCATCCATGGGCTTTATATCCTGGAAACTGAAACTGATGCGACATCTCAGGCAACCCAGGATATTCAGAAGGAGTTCGCAGACCGTTGTGCACTGGCGGGAATTAAAAGTGACCTGAATATAAAATTTGGCGATATCACCTCGAATATCTGCACCCTTGCCCGATGGAATGACCTGGTAATCATGAATTTGGCGTATCCGCCCGAATCTTCCATGTTCGCTCGTTTGAGCTCAGGCATCCGTAATCTGGTCCAACGCTGCCCTCGGCCGATCCTGTTCACACCCCACAACATCGTACCCATGCAGCATGCCTTGTTGGCATATGATGGTAGCTTTAAAGCCCAGGAAGCTTTGTTTATTGCAGCTTACCTGGCTGCCAAGTGGAATATTCCATTGTCTGTAATTTCAATTGGGAAAGTTGATGACACCAGGGACATTCAAGATGATGCTAGAAAGTACCTTGAGCTCCACAACATCCAGGCAGATTATATCCCAGCAGATGGTGAGAACAGCGCCGACATCATTCTTCGCTATGCTGACATGCAGAAGACCGATTTATTACTCATCGGTGGTTATAGCCGTACTCCAATCCTGGAGGTACTCCAGGGTGGTGATGTAGATGAGTTGCTGCGCCAGACTGGTATTCCTGTGATCATTTGCCGGTAATTGCAGATTTGAACTCACTCAGTCTTCTAACTTTCGATATCCATAAGCGTTGATAACCCTGGTTTTCCCGAAACTTGATTCTGTCACCATGTCTGGGCGGTACACATGGATATGACCATGCAAGTGATAATCGGGTTGGAACCGCGTCAACAACCAACGATAGGCTTTGATCCCCTGGTGCGGTAGATCAGGTTGGTCTTGGATGCCCCATGCTGGAGCATGGGTGACAAACACATCCAGGTATTTTCCATATTTGGCTCGGTTTCTCAATAAGGCTGGTACAAGCTTGAAAACATTCACCCACATTCCGAGCTGAGAATATTGGTACGCTCCATTATTGTATCGTAGGCTGCCCTCCACACCTGCAAAGCTATGACCCTCAAATTGGAGCATTCTACAATGTAAATCGATACACCCTGTGCTGTTTGGAATGTTGTGATCCCCTCCCGGCTCGGGGATAGAATGATTACCGTGCACATGAAACAGCGGGACATCCAACGAGCTAATAATATATTCCAGGTAGTAGGTCGGTAGGTCACCGCATCCAATCACCAAATCAGTATCCGAAAGTAGCTTGCGTATTTCCGGGCTATAGATCCAATCTATTACAACATCACTGACCACGACAATTTTCATCGAAAATACGACATTTTATTCATCTTTTCTCGAGTCTGTAATGTAACCAATATTACAATTTCAATCGTTAAGTTTTCTTTAAGATTGTCTTAAGATTATATTTGATCAAATATAATCTACCGTTGGCTAAAATTGTATCGTCGTGAGGATAATCATCTGGCGAGTCATGTCAAACCTGTCATCGTTCCCATTTTACACCGCAACCTTATCTCTTTGCTTCTTAAACAGATCCGTTAGCGCTGCCTCTAAAGTTGGAAATTTAAATTCATATCCGGCACTAAGTAACTTTTTCGGTAGCACCCGTTGACCCTCGAGCACCATCGATGCTACCTCACCGAATGCCAGGCGCATGGCAAACCCAGGTACCGGGAAGTAATGTGGTCGTCCCATCACCCTGCCGATCGTCCTTCCAAATTCCTCGTTCGTCACCGGGTTCGGAGACGTAAAATTGAAAACCCCTTGCGCCTGGTTGTTACGCATCAGGAACTGGATCGCACTAACTTCATCTTCTATATGGATCCAAGAGTATACCTGCTGCCCACTCCCAAAACGGCCACCGGCCCACATTTTATAGGGCAGTAGTAATAAGGGTAATACCCTGCCTTTCATCGATAGAACCACCCCATTCCTCACCACCAGACGCCGTACTCCCATCTGCTCTACCGGTTGGGAAGATGCCTCCCACCCAATGCATAAATTCGCCAAGAAATCATTTCCATGGCTGTCCACTTCGGTTAACGCTTTTTCTTGCAGTGTGCCGTAATATCCTATGCCCGAGGTTTGCACAAACACTGAAGGCTTTGTTGCTGCCAATTCAATCGCCTTGGTTAGCACCTTGCCGGAGTTCATTCTGCTCTGCTCAAGGCTAATTTTTCTATCTTCCGTCCACCTGGATGGTAGGAAGCCTTCACCGGATAAGTTTTCACCGGTTAGATTGACAACTGCGTCGGTGATTTCTACTTTTTCTATCCAGTCAGCGATTGATTTTCCATCCCATAACAACGCTCTGGCGCTTTCTGGTAATCCTATCACCTTGGACGGATTACGGCTCAATATGGTAACCTCATCACCTGCCGCACTTAGTGCGGAAGTCAATGCCCGCCCAATCAAACCACTCCCACCTGCAATCATGATGCGCATCGATTCACCTCCGCTTATTTATTTACCCACACAGTTTACAACTAATCCATCGTAACGAATGTATCGTAATAAGATATATATTATCGGTATTATAACATACATTGAATTAAATCTCACTAATGATAAAATATCCCCTGCGAATTATGTCGTAAGCCCAACACATTCATGTTAAAAGATCAATTTTTACTCGACCCGCAGATCATCTTTCTCAACCATGGCTCTTTTGGCGCTTGCCCGAGACCGGTGTTCGATGTTTACCAATCCTGGCAGCACAAACTAGAGACGCAGCCGGTCCAATTTCTGGGGGTCGAGCTGGATGACCTGCTGCGCCAATCTCGGCAGGTTTTAGGTGAATATGTCCACGCTTCTGCCGATGATCTCGTCTTCGTCACCAATGCCACCCATGGGGTGAATCTCATCGCCCGTTCACTGCACCTTGAAACTGGTGATGAAGTTCTCACTACCGATCACGAATACGGAGCATGTGATTACGCCTGGGATTTCATCTGCCAAAAGACTGGTGCGGTCTACCGCCAGCAACCTATCGCCCTTCCTGTTACTACATCAGATGAGATTTTAGAGCAGTTTTGGCAGGGAGTCACTCATCGCACAAGGGTGATTTTCCTCAGCCATATCACTTCTCCCACTGCACTTACCTTGCCGGTGCAGCAAATCTGCCTGCTAGCGCGAGCTGCGGGCATCCTCACGTTGATCGATGGTGCCCATGCGCCCGGGCAGCTGCCCCTCGATTTATCCTCACTCAAGGCGGACTTTTATACGGGGAACTGCCACAAATGGATGCTCAGTCCGAAGGGCGTAGGTTTTCTGTATGCCAGGCCTGAAGTCCAATCCTTGGTGGAACCTTTAATCATTAGCTGGGGATATCAAAACAGGTTTACCAAACCTCGTGAATCCCCATTTATCGACCTCTTGCAATGGTCCGGCACACGCGACCCGTCTGCCGCGCTTTCCGTTCCCGCTGCGATTACATTCATGCACACCAACCACTGGCAGGATGTCCAGCTCAGTTGCCACAACATTCTCCGTAATGCGCTAGAAAGGATGTCTGATTTGACCGGCTTGGCGCCTCTATATCCCCTGGAATCAAACCTGTATCACCAGATGGGCACCATTCCGATCCCCCAAGTCAGGGATTTGAACGAACTAAAACGCCTCCTTTATGCCGACTATAAGATCGAAATCCCGGTTATCGACTGGAATGGTCATCACTTTCTGCGCTTATCCGTCCAGGGTTATAATTCTGACCACGATAT
>JBGOYO010000335.1:0-3819 GCA_041479715.1 Anaerolineae bacterium | reverse complement strand
GGTAAGCCAGTTTTTCCTGTGACCGGTCGAACGAAAACGAGCCCACCACTCCGCCTTCTCCGATCTCATCCCGCAAATCATCTCCTTTCACGGAGATGGAAGCGAGTTTCGTGCTCCCATGCAGCACCGTTTGAAAATATAGCCTTTTTCCATTTTTTGACCAGGTGGGCGGTATGGTCTCTGGGCTTCCCATATCATTGATCGTGCTTGAATCGACGTGCAAATTATATTTTTCGGTCAGGTTGCGGGCGGGTTTCGAGCCATCCGCTGGCACCACCCACAGGCTGGCATTTTTATACGATACACCCTCCCCTTCCACTCCGATGTATGCGATCCACTTCCCGTCGGGTGAATAGGCAGGCAGGTATTTATCTCCAATCGGCGTCTCAATCTTGCGGAATTTTCCACCCTCCTTCGGCATGATGAACAGGTCCGTCCGTTCGGGGGTCAGGTCGGGGTTTTCGGTCCTATTGGACACAAAGGCAATCCATTTTCCATCTGGCGACCAGGCAGGATGGTGCTCGTCATATACCGCATCATCGGTGAGCTGTTTTGCTCTGCCTGTCCTGGCATCCACTGTCCAGACGTGTGTACGTTCATGCGGCAGGTAGCCATATCCATCCAGCTTGTAGAACAGGCGGTCGTAATGCCTAGCCACGACCCCGAGTTTTTTCTTTTGCTCATCTTTCTCGCGCTCCAGCACTTCAGCATCCTTTTTCACCACAGTGCACAGCAGCTGCTTCCCGTCAGGCGACCAGCTGATATCTCCAATCTCGCCCTCAATCTGGGTCAGTTTGCTCGCCTCCCCACCCGTAAATGGGATCAGGTAGATTTGCGCTGGTTTTTCCTTATCTGCCCGGTCTGACAGGAAAGCAATTAACTTCCCATCCGGCGAAAAGCGACCACTCCCATCGTGCTGGTCGCCGGTCGTGAACCGGTGCGGTTCGCCATCCTTCGTCTGAGCAACCCACAGGTTGGTATATTTCTTTTCTGTTTTTCGGTCCACTCTTTGGACGGTGTAAACGACATTCTCACCATCCGGTGCGACGCGTGCCTCCGTCACTGTGTTGAACTGGTACAGGTCTTCTGCTGTGATCGTTCTCAATTTTCTCGATGCCATATTCCTCTCCATAGGGCAATATTTTTATTTTTCGTTTGCTGACCCAATTTTAGCACGCAACCATTCCCGGGTGTCTGCCTGCTCGCTATTACGATCAATCAGCTTCATCCTCCACGGACCTCAATCTCTTCCTCCCCGGGAGGGATAACCCCTGTGCATGGCGCGGTGATGTTCAACCAGCCCAAAATGGCCGCGTGGTTACTGGAGCGCGGAGCAGACCCAAACCCGAAATATGACGGTAAGACGCCATGAGCCATGGCAGTAGAGAAAAAAACAAACCGAGTTGATTCAGGAATTACGTTCGCACGGGGGGACAGAATAGGTCAGGCACTGATCGCGGTAACGGTATAATCAAGCAATTCACTGTACGCTGGGCGTAGTATTATCGCCTGAGGGTAGCGTACGATCGCGGCTGCTTCGGGCAGCAACATCTTACCTCCCCTCACCGTCACCTGCCCGTCGTTCAGGATATCGCGGTATGTCCCGTCTGGCAGGCTGACCATGATGTAGCCCGTCTTCCCGCTTGTATTGAAGATCCCATACAGGTTCTTTTCCGGGTATTCCCACACCGCCTGGATGGCTGGATCCGCCTGTATCACCACGAACTTGCCTTCCACTTGTGCTGGGTCCTTTTTTAGCTTCGTCAGCCGTGTGATGAACGGCTGCAGAGAATAATCCCCCCAATCCACCTTATCGATATCGAACTTCGAAGGAGCGTGCTTGGTGCCTGACTCCTGCCCCGCATAGATCAAGAATGGTCCTTTATTAAAAGCTTCGAAAGCTGTCCATGCCACGGCTTGCGACCGGCTGGGCGCCAACCGCATGATTCTCGCCTGGTCGTGGTTTTCCACACAGCGCATCTTAATGTAAGTCTGCGGATAGATGCATTCCTGGTAGCGTAGCATCTCGATATATCGTCTCACCGGCACTTTCCCCTGCACTGCCAGCTGCCAGATCGGCCAGATATCGTAATCATAGGTCATGTCGAAGGCTGCGTATAGCTCCCCATCGGATAGCCCGGTCAGCCCATTTGACCGCCGAGACCCCACAAAGCTAGCGTGCACCGACTCCGCCAGCCAGATTATGCTTGGATTAACTTTAGCCACCTCTTCGCGTGCGCGCAACCAAAGTTTTAGCGGCACCAGTGATGCCACGTCACAGCGGAACCCATCCACACCCAGCTGCACCCACCCTTTCAGCGATTCAATCAGGTAATCGCTCAGCTCAGGGTTTGGGTATTGTAAATCGATCACGTCAGTCCACTCTGGGACGGTGGTCACCGGTTTGCCATTATCGTCCTGGTGGAAGTATTCAGGGTGTTCCCTTGCCAGCACCGAATCATGGGCCGTGTGGTTGTACACAACATCGATCATCACCTTCATCCCCCGCTCGTGAACCAACCGGACCAGCCGTATGAAGTCTTCTTTCGTGCCATATTCCGGGTTCACTTCGCGATAGTCTCTGACCGAATAGGGGCACCCCATGCTCCCTTTCTTATTCACCACGCCGATCGGGTGGATTGGCATGAACCATACGACGTCCACTCCGAGCGTGTGCAGGCGGGGTAAATCCTTCTCCACATCTAAGAATGTGCCATTGGCTCCATGGTTGCGCACATAAACTTCGTAAATTACAAGGTTGCGGTAGCTGGAGGGTGTGTCAGTCGCCATGTGTGTTCTCTGATTTCGATCAGGGTTGTCGGACAAGCCATATTGTAATCGATATCACAAGGTGGGTCATGCGGAGCGAGGTGAACATTATTATGTATTTCAGCGTACATTATTCATATATAATGCAATGCATCCATTCCAACGTTGAGACATCTAAAGGTTTAGGTTGGTGTAGGGCGGCTGTTTTAGCCTTGCGCTAGCCGAATCCTTTTGAAAAGATGAAAACTACTTGACCTAGACATTCGTTCTGGTATAGTAGGTATTGCATAAAAAGGATGGGAATAATGACACCTTCAGCCATTCACGCCGCTCAGCGTTACATTTCTCCCCCCAAACGCGATGAGTTCAACCACAAGGTCTGGGCCCTTGTCCGTCAGATTCCTGCCGGGAAAGTCTCCACTTATGGTCGTATTGCCGGCTTTCTGCCCCCGCCTCCCGGGATGGACCCAAAATCCTACCTGTCATTCGGTGCCCGTTGGGTGGGAGGTGCCATGGCAGATTGCCCGCAGGACGTCCCCTGGCAGCGCGTGATCAACTCGCAAGGGAAGGTGAGCCTGCGCCCTGGTGGCGGCGGTGCTCACCAACGCGAGCTTCTCGAAGCTGAAAGCGTGGTCTTTGATGACCACGATCGCGTCGACTTAAAAATATATGCGTGGGAAGGTCCGGCTAAAGAAGGTTGATCGATCACCCCCGAGATATAGTTCATAGTATTACTTGGATTGTCGTGATGCGTGGATCACTCTTGAAACGACCTCCTAAATTTGAAATCGCTCAGGTCTAACTATGGAAAGAAATCCTTTAATAGTGAAATATATTGACCTAACCATCGACGAGCTGTACCACGGCGATTCATCTGAGAACACCTTTCTACCGTTTCGTCCTGATTCCGAGACACTCATAAGCTCTTTCAGCTCTCCGCCCGGCATCCCAATCGAGCTTACATGGAAGCTTGATCCCTTCACACCTGCCACATCAGAGCTGTTCGCAATGAATACCCAAATAAATTCTGATGATGGGGATGATGGTGAT
>JBGOYO010000334.1:0-3831 GCA_041479715.1 Anaerolineae bacterium | reverse complement strand
ATATGCCGCAATCAAACCTAAAACCCAAGCTGCTGAAACCCACCCACCCGGTGGGGATCATCGGTTATGGCGCCTACGTGCCGCGTTATCGCCTGCCTGCCAAAGAAGTGGCGCGCATCTGGATGGACGGCGCAGGCGGGCTGCCGATCAAAGAGAAAGCTGTTCCAGGGCTCGACGAAGACGTGGCGACCATGTCGATCGAAGCCGCCCGCAACGCCATGCTCCGTGCAGGCATCCACGCTGAAGATATTCGCGCCGTGTGGGTGGGCTCGGAATCGCACCCCTACGCGGTCAAGCCCACCTCGACCATCGTGGCTGAAGCGATCGGCGCGGTCCCATACGTGCAGGCTGCCGATTGGGAATTTGCCTGCAAAGCCGGCACAGAGGCCATGGTTGCAGCCATCGGTTTCGTCGGCTCCGGCATGGCGCATTATGCCATGGCAATCGGCATGGATACTGCCCAAGGGCGCCCGGGTGATGCCTTGGAGTACACCGCCGGTGCCGGGGGAGCCGCCTTCCTGTTGAGCCCGGCAGAGGAAGCCCTGGCGGTGTTCGAAGGCTCTTACTCTTACGTAACCGACACGCCCGATTTTTGGCGGCGTGAATATCAGAGGTACCCTGAGCACGGCCAGCGATTTACCGGTGAGCCAGCCTACTTCAAACACATCCTCGAAGCCGCCCAGGCGCTGATGGAAGGTACGAATACAACCGCCAAGGATTACAAGTGGGCCGTCTTCCACCAGCCCAACGCCAAGTTCCCCCAGCGCGTAGCAGCCCAGCTCGGGTTCACCAAGGAGCAAATTGCCCCGGGGCTGCTCGTGCAGGTGATCGGCAATACCTATGCCGGTGCTGCTTTGATCGGCTTGACTGGCATTTTGGATGTGGCTGAACCTGGAGACAAGATTATGATGGTCTCTTTCGGCTCTGGCGCCGGCTCGGATGCCTTCGCCATCCGCGTGACCGATGCGATTCGAGAACGGCGTGACAGGGCACCAAAAACACAGGAATATATCGCCCGCCGCACTGAGATTGATTATGGGACCTATGTGCGCTACCGCGGTAAACTGGCAATGAAATAAATCCATATGGGGAAAATCACACTATGAGTGAAGTTGTCATCGCGGGCGTTGGCCAGACCGACGTCGGTGAACATTACAGTATTTCCTTGCGTGACCTATCTTTGATGGCATTAGAAGCCGCCATCCACGATGCAGGCGGCTTACGACCCGACATCCTGTTCGTCGGGAATATGTTCGCCCCGGCAGCCTCCCACCAGGCTCACCTGGGTGCGCTCATTACCGATTATGGCGGATTGGATGGCATCGAAGCTTCCACGATTGAAGCCGGTGGGGCTTCGGGCGGTGCAGCCTTGCGCATGGGTTACCTGGCGATCAAATCGGGAGAGGCAAAAGTCGCCCTGGTGCTTGGCATCGAAAAGGTGACCGACCAGCTCGGCCCGGGTGCTGAGGCGATTCAAACCCTGGGTGAAGATAGTGATTATGAAGCCGTGCAAGGGCTAACCCCGACCGCTCAGGCTGCCCTGCTGATGCGCCGCTATATGCACGATTATGGGGTGACCCATGATGTCTTCGCTGGCTTTCCCATCCTGGCGCATACCAACGGCCTCACCAATCCCCATGCCATGTATCACAACCAGGTCTCGCTGGAAGCCTATCAAAATGCTGAACCGCTGAGTGACCCATTGACCCTGTTCGATACTGCCCCGGTGGCGGATGGCGCGGCGGCATTGATCCTGACCCTTCCCGAGTTCCTGCCTGCAGGCTATTCCGCACCACTCGTACGCATCACTGGCTCCAGCCTGGTAACAGACCGCCTGGCGATCCACGACCGTCCGGACCCGCTGGCTTTTGACGCTGCCCGCCGCTCAGTCGAACGAGCCTGCCGCCAGGCCGGTGTTTTACCCGCGGATGTGGACCTCTTCGAGCTGTACGACTCGTATTCCATTTATGCTGTCCTGGCTTTGGAAGCGGCGGGTTTTATCCAACGCGGGATGGGCTGGAAGCTCGCCCAGGATGGCAGACTTGAACGTGATGGTGATCTCCCTATTGCCACATTCGGTGGGCTTAAAGCGCGCGGTAACCCAGGCGGGGCAACCGGGGTGTATCAAGCTGTCGAAGCTGCCATCCAGCTGCGCAATCAGGCCGGTTCCAACCAGGTGAAAAACGCCCGGCGGGCGCTCATCCAGTGCCTGGCAGGTCCAGCATCGTCCGCTGTTGCACATGTGTTGGAGGCTCCATGAAAGTCGGTGTGGTACTCATTTCCGTAAATTTGAAGAGCCGTTATACATTTATCGCCAGCTTTCAAATTAGTAAGGTCAGAAAAGGGTAATCTGATAGGAATTGATAGCGACCGATGGCTATATTTAGCATCGAAAGTTAGTAACTAAGGAGATTATAACTATGGAAATTCCTCGCCATTGGCGGTTGAAGAAGCAGCGTTATGCTCTGGTTGGAGAAGTATGCCCGCATTGTGATGCCAAGCTGTTCCCACCACGTGACATCTGCCCCAATTGTGGGCAGGAAGCCCGCACGGAGTACCAGTTCAGTGGGAAAGGTGAGGTATTTTCATACACAACCATTTATGATGCCCCGGCAGGGTACGAATCGAACGTCCCATATACGGTGGCTTTGGTGAAATTGGCAGAAGGCCCGATGATAACCGCTCAGCTGACGGACCTGGGTAACCAAAAGGTAGAAATTGGCATGCCGGTTGAAATGGTCACCCGCAAGCTGCGCTCGGATGGTGATGAGCGTGGAATCATTGTTTACGGGTATAAGTTTAGACCGTTACTGCAGTAAGTCTATTCACCTGAAATCTCAAGCGCCTTCCAGTGATGGAGGGCGCTTTTTTTAATGAACTCATGAGGAAATGGGTATTGTCGAAATAAAAATGGAGTAACAAATAATAGCCCAAATGATCAGGGGTTATTATGATATAATTTACCTTATTAGAGGGGTATAGTGAGATGTTACCGAAGAATAATAATATCTCTTCCTTTCAGTCTGGCGATCAAATTCTCAAGGATCGAATTCTATACCTCTCTCATTTAGGAGATATGAAATGACAAAACTGAATGTTAAGGGTAAAGGCACTGCAGATGACCCGTGGATTCTGCAAACGCCGCCTGGGACATCTGAATACAGTATGTATCGCGACGAATCATCCGCCCCGCCTGCTTTGGTTTGCATTGTAGGCACCACCAAGCTCAGCTATCAGTTACGATGCCTGGATGACTTGCATGCGATGCTAAAGGGCCACGGCGACTGGATGTTACTTGGCAGTGCCGATGAACAGAAGACCGCAGCACCAGGAACTGTGGAAGCGTGGGCTCGCTCGACGGAGAACCCAGTGGGTGGCTGGTATGGACTGAAGAAGGGTCTTCGGGGAAGATTCGCAATGTATGTTCCTCCCTTGATGGAGGCGTTGGGACTTGCTGAGGTCGAGCACAACGCAAAGAACAATCGTATGCGGGCTCTCTAACCTCTTCTCAGTCATCGTTTGGTTCCACTATTCTGCCCAATCATAGAGTTCACCCTGCTTGCTTCTCGTTTGATTCGTCACAACCAGGATAAACCAGCTGATCGATGGCGCCTTTACCCTCCCTATGCGGGGGATATCAGCAGACCCGGAGATGATTAAATCGGATAGTCGGGTAGTCGTTTAGACCAATACAGCAATATGATGGTTTACATGAATTTTCAAACGCCCTCCAAAATTGAGGGCGTTTTTTATTCCTATATCAACTGAGATAATAACTCGCCATGACCAGCTTGGGTCATCACCCGGAAGGTCGCATTACACGAGAAGTAT
>JBGOYO010000333.1:0-3852 GCA_041479715.1 Anaerolineae bacterium | reverse complement strand
TGTTCTATTATACAGCTTTATGTTATATAATGTCAAGATCTGCGCTTTATATCCCCATTGCTCAAGCAAGGGGCTTTACAGCGCATTTTGGTAACCGATTTTGAGGAGTTCGCCTTGTATCTCTTCATAGCCCCAGCGTAGATTCTCTTCCGCCAATCGCACGATCAGAGCTTCTAATTCAGCCGGTATCTTCGGTCTTCCTGGATTTCCTTTTTGCCTGAAAGTCCATTTACGACGAACCAAAAGACGGTGCCAGCGAAGGACGGTATCTGGTCTGAAGATCAACAGCACTTGATGGAGTCTTTGGCGTGCTAGTTTTGATGAATGCAGGAATTTCACTGTCAAAGTTGACAACAGTATTCTTTCCGGATCAGAGATTCGCGGAGTCTTCGTGATTTTCCGTTGTAAGATACGGATCTGTTGACGGAGAATGAAGATTTCCAGCTCTTTATCATTTTTGGTTAGACCTATGATATATATCAAAAGAAAAACAGTGTCATGAGCAACCTTAGAGAAATTAAAAGCATGAGTCTCCTCCTGGCATCAAGATTATTGTCTGTATTCATTAAACCAAAATACTTACCATAATTGGGTAAGTTTTCAGACTGCAGAATACTTAACTGGGTTTATTTAATCAGATAATTGGAGTGGACGGAATATTTACACCTTACAAGCTGTCATCCACAATTATTACAGACAGCCTTCCGCTTCGGTTTCTGGCTATGGATAGAATTTTTGCACCATACATGCCACAAGTGTTGCGACTTCTCGCTACGGGCGGATCGTGGGTCCCAGGACCAGAGCATACACGGTGGTCACGACCACTCCCAGCCCGATCCACACCCAGCTGCGCTGGAAAACCAGCCCGGGTGGCGGAATCACACGTTTCCTGTCCAGCAGCTGCATCATCCACAGCAGACCGGAGGTGGCCCCCAAACTGGAGGCCGCAGACGAGATCAACACGATGATCAGCCCGTGCGGGTTAAGCAAGCCGGTCAGGATGGAAACCATCGCTCCCGTCAGGTAAGACATCAGCGCCAGCAGGCTCGCGAAGCGGATGCGCGTCCGGCCCTCGCCGGCAATGTGTGGATCGATCATCCGAACCGAAATATAGATGACCAGGTAGTAGCTTGCCATCCCCGCCAGGGTCAGGACGAGTCGCCAGAACCACTCAGGGGTCGCCTGGTAGAATGCGCCGTCCCGGGTCGAACCAAAATCGCCGATGCCAGAGACGCCGGAGAATAGTAGATAGCCGGTAGCGGCCATCAAGCCAACCGTGCCCAGGAGCCACACAAAATAAAAGGCGCTGTTCGAGCGCGGCGGTCGGAGGCGCAAGCCAAGGAAGCTGATGATGCCGATCAATAAACTGACCAGCGGTCCCGCCAGCGTAACTAGCTGGATGCGCAGGTCGCTCAGGCCAGAATAATCACAATTGACATAGAATGCGCCTACTTCGATCGGATGGCTTCCTAGCAGGATGCATGCCGTAGTGTGTCCAAGATGCTCATGCAAACCGACGGCGGCAATGTACGCCAGGGTAGAAATCGCGATTAGCGTAAGCCGGTCAGGCGTTGGCGGGCTCTCCGCCGTTATGGTTGTAATTCGAGCCATAACAAATCCTCCACCCGGCAGATTCTTTGAAATCCCTCTATACCTTAATTATAATGGATAATCACCCGATTCCAGGGGGATGTATAGCAATCTATCGGTATTATCCTCCGAATAAATGGTTTTCTCGCTAAGAAGCAAGGCTATCAGGCTGAATTTGAACACCTAAACCGCCGAGGATCGTGAGTTGCTCTTGCAGGCGTTTTTTTCAGAAGTAGGGATGGCAATGCTTATTCCAGTGACTACTCCCCACGCCTAAAGGCGGGGGGAGTAGTCACGATAATGTGTTTTCTTCAGAAGGGATTGAAATCCTTAACACTCCATACCGAGCTCCCAGAGCAAATGCATATGCTGAACGGTGGGTACGATCGGTTCGTGAAGAGTGTCTCGACCATATCCTGGTTCTGAATGAAAACCACCTTCACCGCGTTCACAGAGAGTATGGAGAATATTACAACCATGCCAGGCAACATCAGGGCTTAGGTCAACACTTTCCTGTATCTGGACCAGTAAGTAACACAGCAGGACCGATTCGTAGACGAGATATCCTAGGAGGTATCATCCACGATTATTACATGCAGCCTTCCGTTTCGGTTTCTGGCTATGGATAGATTTTTTACACCATACAGGCATTTGTCCACCACATCTCGAAATATGAGGTTTCTCATGTTAAATCCCAAGGACGGAATTATACTTATGGAAGAGCGTGGTTATCTGATAATTTTCTGACTTGCCCGATCAAAGTAGGAGAAATCCCATGTTCCATCTCAAGATTAAACCCCCGGTTGACTTTGATGTGGTTGTCGTGGGTGCGGGACCAGCAGGTGCCTCGGCAGCTACTCATATAGCTCGTTCCGGGTTCAAGGTAGCCTTGATCGACCAAAATACTTTCCCACGCGACAAGGTATGTGGCGATTTCGTGGGTCCAGTAGCCTTGCTTGAGCTGCAGAGCCTGGGTGTGGTTAATTCGCCGGGATACCAGGAAACCAATATCATCCACAGCGCTTCTGTGTTTCTGGATGGTAAACAGCTAATTAATAGTCTGATTCCAGAGGTCCCGAACCTCCCCTCTTATGGCCGGGTGGTGCAGCGTAAGCAACTCGACGCCTGGATTGTCGCCACAGCGCAGGCAGCCGGAGCTCAGCTAATTGAAGGCTACCGGGTAAAGAGGTTTATAGCTGGGCTGGATGATGTCACTGTTTACGGTGAGCAACGCGGTCAGGAGCGGACCTTGCACGCCCGATTGCTGATCGGGGCGGATGGTAGCAGCTCGCTCGTCGCCCGGCAAATGCACAAACATAATCCTTCCAGTCAGGACCGGATTATTGCTGTCCGTACATACTACGAAGGCGTAACAGGTTCACCAGACCAGGCTGATCTGTACTTCTCCAGTGAGAGCTTCCCTGGGTACTACTGGCTGTTTCCCACGGGTGAGAAGACGGCCAATGTGGGCATCGGCATGCTGCATGAAACGTTACCTACAGCTAAAGAGCGCCTCCCGGAACTGCTTGAGCGCTTGATAAAAATAGATCCGGCCTTCGGGGAGCGCCTACAGCAAGCTCACCGGACCTCGAAAGTCTCCGGATGGCCACTTTCTACATATAATCCTGCCTCACCTCTGGCAGCTGATCGAGTGTTGCTGGTGGGTGATGCTGCCGGGCTAATCAACCCGCTCAACGGTGAAGGGATCCAGTATGCGTTGCTCAGCGGGCGCTGGGCAACCGAGACAGTCGTGGAAGCAGACCGTCAGGATGATTATTCCATGAGAGCCTTGGAGACTTATTCCCAGCATGTGAGAAGCGAGCTGAGTTACGACATGGCACTGGCTTCGTTAATCGTCGAGTTGATCCGCAACCGAAGCATGAATCCCATCTGGATGCAAGCGTTGCGTGTAATCGTTAGCCGGGCCCGTGCAAATCCTGCATATGCTGATGTGACTGGTGGAGTCCTGGCAGGTCTGGTGCCCGCCCGTCAAGTGATCCAACCACGCATCATTGGTGGTACTATCCAGCAAGCAGCCTTCTCGATCGGTGTTGGAACAGTAAAGCATATCTTGCGCGGTCCAAAACATATGCTTCAGTTCGGCCTGAGATCGGCCCACTCGGGTGTGGAGATTGCCGGACAGGTCGGGCAACAACCCTGGGAGTATTTGAAGTGGGGGAGTGAAGTCGCATCCAGTGCGGTTATCCTGGCGGGTCAAGTCGTCGGAAACCTGATCCCAGGCGAAGAAGAATCAAGAAAAGA
>JBGOYO010000332.1:0-3852 GCA_041479715.1 Anaerolineae bacterium | reverse complement strand
ATACCAAGTTAAACATTGACATTGCCTTCACTGTTGACCAGGTCAAGGTCTACTCCCTCAAGGAGTCTTCCGACCCGGAAGTGCTTGCAAAGATCTACGGTTCCGGACCTGTGAGCGGCACGGCACCACAGCCATCCGCCGACGGTCTCTCCCACCTGACACTTATTACCTGCGCAGGAAACATCGTCAACGGACAGTTCGATCACCACGTGGTCGTTTACGCGACGAACAATAAGTAAAACAATCGTAATAAAAAATATTCCCCGCTTTGTTCTAGTAAATAGACAAACCACCCGGCTGCCTGTCTGGTGTTCCTCCATGCTAGCTTTGTTCTCTCGCTTGCATGGATGCATTCCTAGAGGCGGATAATTATTTGGCGCGGCTTGGTGGCTCGGGGGATCCAGTCACGTATGCTGCAGGTTTCCAGAGTACCAGCGTTTTGTGACGCTTTTGAGACTCTACGCCGCTATACTGAGATTAAATTGCTGATTTCATGCTCCTTGGCGGAAGAAGTAGTTATTCCATTCGACTAAGGATAACACGTGTTTGGATTAATGATTACGCCAGGAGAATAGAAGAGGTGAATTTTTATCATTTGGCTTATCGCCGGTGCTGACATCTGCGAAGTGATTACTTTAATTATGAGCACCATCTATCGATCTGGGTGTGACCCGAACTGATAGGGCCACGATTGAGATGCGTGAGTATCTATCTGATAAAGGGGCATGTAAGGAACGGACTATAAATTCCTGGGATGCAGATAAATGGAAAGGATTGAATATTATGGGCCTGGATCAGAACATTTCAACATTAATCATAGAAAAAAGTGCTGGGTTAAAAGAGACGGGTATGAAAATCGGACCTCAACCCAGCACGGTAGTACAAGCCAACCCAAAACCGAAGAAGGTAAAACTCGCCATTGACAGGGAGGCGATAAAGAAGATTAAGCTTGTTGCTGTAGCCTATTCAAACATTGAGCGTGAGTGGTTTCCCACAGAGGAGGCCTATCACGCTGAGTTGGAAGTGGAGAAGCGGGCATTGGAGGTCATTGCAGAGCTCAATAAGCTTGGCATTCCTGCAAAAGGTTACCCGGGAGATCCATACTTCATGACAAACCTTCTGGTGGATCAACCAGACTTGGTTCTAAACCT
This sequence comes from Anaerolineae bacterium, assembly GCA_041479715.1. Taxonomy (GTDB): domain Bacteria; phylum Chloroflexota; class Anaerolineae; order Anaerolineales; family UBA4823; genus FEB-25. Next base: position 2,701 of record JBGOYO010000332.1, on the reverse strand, counting down.
GGTCGATACCCTGAGGGGGAGAGATGCGCTTCAAACCTCCGTTCCGGCAGCATTAGAGCTTGCCAATACCCCCTATACGGGCGCCGGGCTTACAGGACTGGTCATCGGGAATGACCGCAACCTTGTCAAACAGATGATGATAGCCAACAAAATCCCCACACCTCCATTTCAGTTTATCCATCGAAGAGGTACATGCGTCGAAGAGCAGATTGGCCTACCGCTGATCGTTAAGCTGAACGAATCCGGCGGCAGCGTTGGGATCGACAATAATGCGGTTAAAGAAACACGTGAGGATGCCCAGATACAAGTGGATGAGCTGATAAGCACGTACAAAGTCCCCGTTATGGTGGAGAAATTTATTGACGGGCTGGAAATTACGGTTGTCGTCCTTGAAGACTATGAAAGGAAACACGTCTATTTGGGACAAAAGGTGTTCGGTTTCAATCCAGATGGAAAGCATTCTTTTACCAGCCTGGAAAGTTATGGTGAGAAAGACTCCTATCATTATCAGTTGGTCGACAACCAAAAATTGGCCCGCAAGATTACCCGCTATGCAGAGCAGGCTTTTACCGTCCTGCACAACCATGATTATGCCAAGTTCGATGTCCGCGTCGATGGGGAGAGCGGCAAGCCATATTTTATCGATGCTAACCCAAACACCGCATTTGGTCCAAGTATGGGGTTACCGCTCACCGAGGTGCTCGCCTTGTACAATGTCTCATTCTCAGATATTCTAGCGAGCCTGATCAGTAAATATGCGCGGAAAATCCAATCCTAGAGACCCTAACGATTTTCACCACGATCGTTTTACCCAGATCAGTGAATCGCATTGTGGGCCAGCTGTAATCCAAATGCTGTTGCATAATCTGGGGATAGAGGTGACCCAAGAGGAGGTTGTCGAAGCCGGTGGCGCCAGTGATCTGATCGAGCAGCTGGGTATGCGCGTTGATCAGCTAAACCACGCTGTCAGACGACTCGCCCCGCAAACCTGGTTCTGGTATAAGGATCATTCAACGATCGAGGAGCTGGTTCGAATTGTGGCCGAGTACGATTATCTTGTGGGGGTCGAATGGCAAGGTCTCTTCGAGGATACACTGGAAGACGAAACCCAGGATGGCGACTATGGCCATTATAGCGTGGTTACGATGGCTGATTCCGATAGTCAAAAGTTGGTTATCGTGGATCCCTATAAAGATTTCCACTCTCAGGATCGAATATTTACTTTCGAATTTTTTATGTCCAGATGGTGGGATACAAATGATGTCCCTGATTCGCTGACCGGAACGAACCGTCTCATTGAAGACCGCCAGATGATGTTTGTGATCACAACCAAAGAAGTGACATTCCCAAGCCTTCTAGGCATGAAGAGAGATTGAAGCAAGGAAGCGATTGAACTTTTTCAGAATTAGCTAAAATGGAGTAAATATGGAATACCCAATTAGTTGCCCTCACTGTGGGAAAACGATATCGAGTGACTCTTCGATTGAATCTACAGACAGGGAAGCTGGTCTTGTATCAACTTTCGTCTACTGCAAGTGTGGGAATAGGCACACATTTTCAGTCATTATTTCACAGCTACGAGACCAGAAAAACCTGCAGCAAGATTCAAATAGTGATATCATAAACTTACCCTGGCTTGAGGCTCGGACAGGGCTGCCATGAGAATCTTACTGGTTTACCCCGAATTCCCCGACACCTTCTGGAGTTTTAAGCACGCTTTGCGGTTTATCCATAAAAAGGCGGCTTCTCCTCCACTAGGCTTGCTAACCGTGGCAGCTTTGCTGCCTCATGATTGGGAAAAACGGCTGGTTGACCTCAATGTGATCAGTCTGACCCCCAATGACCTGGCGTGGGCTGACTACGTCTTCATTAGTGCCATGATTGTCCAGCAAGAATCGGCGCGAGCAGTCATATCCCAGTGCAAGGAATTTGGTGTCAAGGTGGTGGCAGGTGGACCACTCTTCACCATGGAACACGATCAGTTCCCGCAGGTCGATCACTTCGTGCTGAATGAAGCCGAGCTGACCCTACCGTTATTCCTGGCAGACCTGGCAAACGGGTGCGCCCAATCCCTTTACACTACAACCAAGTATGCTGATATTCAACAAACCCCGAGGCCCTTATGGGAGCTGGTCAATTTCAAGAATTACGAAACATTCAGCATCCAATTCTCGCGCGGCTGCCCCTTTAGCTGCGACTTTTGCAATGTGACCGCGCTGCTCGGTCACCGTCCACGCACCAAAACTGCGACCCAGATCATTGCTGAGCTGGAAAGCCTGTATGCGTTAGGCTGGCGCAAAGGCATCTTTTTCGTCGACGATAACTTTATCGGCAACAAGAAGCAGATCAAGGCTGAGATCCTGCCGGCGCTGATCGAATGGCGTAAGGGCAAGACTGGCATACCATTCAGCACGGAAGTCTCGATCAACCTGGTCGACGATCAAGAGTTACTCAGCCTGATGACGCGGGCCGGATTTGACACAGTGTTCGTCGGGATCGAAACCCCCAACGAAGTCAGCCTGACCGAATGCAGCAAGACCCAGAACAAGGGCCGTGATCTGGTGGAATGCGTCAAGCAGCTCCAACGCGCCGGTCTGCAGGTGCAGGGCGGTTTCATTGTTGGTTTCGACAACGATCCACCCTCCATCTTCCAACAGCAGATTGATTTCATCCAGAAAAGCGGAATTGTGACCGCCATGGT
>JBGOYO010000331.1:0-3861 GCA_041479715.1 Anaerolineae bacterium | reverse complement strand
TGGTCGCCAAGATCATCAATGCCATTGGGCTGGAGAAGCCGATGTTCGAAGCCGCCGACCCGGAGGTCTTCGCCTGGTACATCAAGAACTATGGTGCCGAAGTGAACTTGTTCGTGGATCACAGTCAAATCGTACAGCTGGAAACATTGCGGGCCGGGATTTGGGGAACCAAGAGCCTGTGGGGCAGAGTTTTGACTTATAAAGGCTGAACCCGTTATAATTAGGTTGATTATTGAAACCCACTGGATCATTGTCAGCCGTGGGACGGTGTTGACGATGATTAATATAATGCGCCGTGAGCGTGCATCGAAAAGGAGAGTGTGATGAATTTCCCTGATGATATTGATGACTTTGATATTCAAGATACCTTAAAACTACAAAAACGCCAAATTTCCAATGAAGCTTTCATTAAGTATGAAACTTATATGGCAGAAATTTTCACTGCCTTTGGGTTGGATTGTGATACACCTTCCACCAAGGACACTCCCCGCAGGTTTGTGAAGGCCCTCTTCGATGCAACACAGGGCTACGATGGTGACCCTAAACTGCTGCGGGTTTTCAGCACGGAGTGCCGAGGTGAGCCTGATTGCGTCCTGAGCCAGGTGATCGAGGGGCCGATCCACTTTTTTTCACTGTGTGAACACCATGTCTTCCCATTCTATGGACAGGCATATGTCGGTTATATCGCCTACGAGAACATCATCGGCCTTTCCAAGCTAACCCGCATGGTGAGGCTCTTTTCGAGGCGCTTTTCGGTTCAGGAGCGCATCGGTCAGGAAATCGCTGATGCGTTGGAAACTATGCTGCATCCAAGCGGTGTGGCAGTCTATCTTGAGGCTCACCATTTATGCATGGAAATGCGGGGTGTGCGTGAAATTGCTCCCATCACACGCACTACCGTGTGGCGAGGAAACTATGCAACGGAGCCCTCTCAGCGGGCGGAGTTCATGGCAGCCTGGAAGAAATAACTGACTGAGAATTATAGAGGAGCGATATATCTATTCGAATCATGATATTTAGTTCTTTTTTATTAATGCATGATACGCTAGATGGTAAGTCAAATGTCACTAAATAATAAATTGGTGCTCATAACCGGTGCAGCCCTGCGGGTTGGGCGCGAGCTTGCCCTGACCGTGGCGCGTGCAGGCGGTGACGTGGCCATCCATTACGGCCATTCGGAGACCGACGCACAGAGCCTGAAAGATGAAATTCAGGCCGTGGGCAGAAGAGCATACCTGATCCAGGCTGACCTGAATGACCCTGAACAGGTAAACAGCCTGATTCCCCTGGCTTTCGAGTATGGACCATTATTTGCCTTAGTCAACAATGCTGCCATTTTCGGTACCCTCACCTGGCAAAATGCAACCCTGGAAGAGTGGAACCGCCACTTGATGGTTAACCTGATGGCACCCTTCTTGCTCAGCCAGGCGTTTGCCCGCTTGTTGCCAACCGCGGGGAAGGGACGCATTGTCAACCTCCTGGACTGGAGGGCATTGCGACCGGCTGCCGACCACCTGCCGTACACCATCAGCAAATCCGCCCTGGCAGCCCTCACGCGCTCACTGGCGGTCGCCCTGGCACCACGCATCAGCGTGAATGGCCTGGCCCTGGGAGCGGTCCTCCCACCCAGCCAGGGCGAAGCACCCGCGAATATTCTCAAAAATGTTCCGGCTGGTCGATGGGCGGACCTGGCGGAAGTGGGACAGGCGCTGGTCTTCCTGTTGGACGGTCCGGAGTACATCACCGGGGAGATCATCCATATCGACGGTGGAAGGCATCTGATATAGAAGGATTGTGATGAGTGTTAAGCTCCATCAAGCCTGTGTGCTGCTTGGCTCGAACATCGAGCCTGAGGTGAACATTCCCAGAGCGGTAGACCTGCTTCAGGAGAAGGTGACCATCCTCAAGCTTTCCTCGGTCTGGGAATCAGCCTCAGTGAACTGCTGCTATCCTGATTTTCTCAATTTGGCTGCTTCAGTGTCAACCAGCTATGGCGTAGACGAGTTAAAAATGCAGGTTCTACGCCCACTGGAAGCACAGATGGGGCGGGTACGCACCGAGGACAAGGATGCTTCACGAACGATCGATATTGACATCATCCTGTTTGACGGGAATGTCGTAGACCTTGACCTGTGGCAGCACGTACACCGGGCGGCGCCGGTGGCTGAGCTGTTCCCGGATACCGTCTCTGATAGCGGTGAGCGCCTGAATGATAATGCCCGGCGCCTGGCGCAGGCTACACCCATACAGATCAGGCGGGATATTGCAATCTCGCTGACGTAGTACGCTGTACACTCCCCCAGTATGCAGATCAGCTTATACCCTGAACCTGGCGGGTTTTCTGCTTTCTTTCCAATAAATAGATCACTGCCACGCCTAAAAGCACGACTATTCCCATCACCAGGAACATGGTTTGTCCGCCTACACCCCCACGCAGTAATCCAGCCGCGGCTCCGCCCGCAGCCGCTCCGAAACCGAACATCATGGCACCCCATAATCCTTGAGCAGTAGCTTTCATCCCCTCAGGAGCGATCTCATTGGCATAAGACACAGCTGCCACTATGACCAGTGGACTTGTGAGGCCATTGATCAGCTGAAAGATGAGTATCCCGGATTGGAAGTTGAGCACCGCGTAAAGGATCAAGCGTAAACCTGTGATGGTCATGCCGATAAAAAGCAGGCCCAGCGCCTTGAAACGGTGGATCAGGTAATTGGAGAAAAAGAGCACTGGCAGCTCAGAGATCGTGGCAATGGTTATCGCAATCCCCCGGGTGAACCCACTCATGCCAAGATCGATCATGTACGGAAACAAGAAGCCGTTAACCACGGTGAAAGCAAAACCGCCCAGGAACGTCAGGCAAAGGAATAGCCCCCACCTCCGGTCGTTTAGCATTTTACGGATATTCGCCTGCATGGGTTCACGTTCACCGCCCTGCTCGAAGATGAACCTTTGGCAGATGATCAGAGTGAACACCATGATGACCGCATTCCCCCAAAATGCCCAGCGGATGCCATATGTTCCGATGATCACGCCTGCGAGTGGGGCAGCTAAACCCCAACCGATCGTACCTCCCAATCTGACGCGACCGTACATATCCTTTTTATCTGCCAGCATAGACATTGTGGCGCTATCTGCGAAGGATATGATCGGGGCAGCGAACAAGGCATAGATAAATACGATTGGGATGAGCGGTGCGAACGATTTGAAGAGTGGGAAAATGAACGCCGTAAGCACGCTCACAACGATGGTAAAGCTCATGATCAGCCTGTGGCGCATTTTTGCATCCGCCAGGCCTGTCCATAAGGTTGCCCCAATAATAATAACCAAGGGTACTATGGCAGCTAGCAGACCGATCTGAGCTCCGCTGAATCCCAACGTATCAAAATAAACGATGATATACGGCTGTAAGAAAGCAGCCGCTGCGAAGTAGATAAAATAAAACGTAAAAGGAAGGGCTCTCTTCATCAAGAACGCATCGTGAGGGTATAGGGATCAAAACGGGATGAAGCTGTAATCAGTTGCCTCATATATTCCCACGGGGCATCCTCATATTGGTAGATACGGAGGTGCTTTTTATATTTCGGCTCCCCCACCAACAGACCCTCCGGGTCGGGCAGGAAAGCTCCATGGATGAATCCCAGGCGGACGTGGTCGCGAAAGATGCCTATCTGGCAGATGCCCGCGCTCACCGGTCCGCCGCGTTCCTTGAAATAATAGGAGAATCCCCGGCTGTGCTGGCTTTCGGTGGCATCGGGAGCGATGCTGGCGACGATGTTCCTGATCTCGAGGACGATGTCACGCAACTCAGGCGACACCTGTTGGAGATGTTTTTCGATAAAGCGTTCAGGAAGCATGGAATT
>JBGOYO010000330.1:0-3877 GCA_041479715.1 Anaerolineae bacterium | reverse complement strand
TGCATCGACTGTCCTGGCAATAACGACTATCGTCAGGCGAGCAGGAGAGTATTTTGGATTTGAGTACTCAGCTGCTGTACCGATTGTGATGGTAGGAAGCCTGCTGTTGCTGGAGTATATCATCACGCTCGCAGCGCCATTATGGGAACGATGGTTATTCACGGGTGGAGATAAGTCGAGTTTGCTACTCGTGCAGACGTTGAATGAACGCTTGCTGACCACGGGGGATATGAGGCAATTCCTGGAATCTGTGCTGGCGGCGATCTGTGACCGCATTCAGGCACCGCGTGCATTTATCATGGCAATGGATGCGGGCGACCTTGAGCTGATGGTAAACATTGGCGATGTACCCCCCGTCGACGAAATGTCTGTTGGATTGAACCAGGTAGTGAAACAAAATGGAAATGGGAAGGGATTCTATACCTGGAATAATTACTGGCTGGTGCCTCTTCACAGCCAACGAATCAACCAGGGAATGTTGCTGGGGATGCTGGGGATCGCGCGTAAACCCGAGGTGGTAATTGGAGATGACCAGAAAGAAGCGATCTTTTTCCTGGCGGCCCGAGCGGCGGCAGCACTGGAAGACCATGTCCAACAGCAGGAGATCTTTAATTCGATCGAAAATTTAAGCCCACAAATTGATATGATCCAACGGTTACGAGCAGCGTCGAGATACGGCGGCACCGAGGTGCTAACTGCGCCGGAGATTCCAATAGAGTCACCCGACCTGGCACGTTGGGTCAAAGATGCATTAACCCATTACTGGGGAGGACCGAGACTCACCGACAGCCCGCTGATTGGTTTAAAAGTGGTCCAGGATACGCTCGAAGAACACGAGGATAATCCAGCCAACGCGCTGCGGGCGATCTTGCGGCAGGCGGTTGAGCAGGTGCGCCCGGAAGGCGAACGTCGATTCACTGGAGAATGGATACTGTATAATATTTTGGAGATGAAATTTATGGAGGGGAAAAAAGTCAGGGAAATTGCAGCGAGATTATCTATGTCGGAAGCAGATCTATATCGCAAACAGCGTGTGGCAATTGATGCTGTAGCGGATGCGATCTTAGATATGGAACAAAAAGCTAGAGCAGATACCAAAGTGGAATGATCCGATAAGTAATCATATGGCTCAAATGTGAGGAGGGTTTAATGGTAATAAAACAACCTAATATTTCGAAAGCCCCTGAGATGGACGAAGCCTGGTGGACAGCATTATTAGCCGACGAGGATAAGTACAAATATAATGGGACAAAGGAATCAACACAGCCAGAGGAAGTGGACCAGCAAGAGGAGCACGCTGCCAGGAAGGGGCAAAAAACCGGAGAAATTGATTGGGAACTGGTGCGGGATTTATTCAACACCGACCAGATGATCAAGCTTGAGGTGACCGGTTTTAATCGCGGGGGACTTTTGGTGGCAGGGAGTGGACTTCACGGCTTCGTGCCTATCTCCCACTTGTTGGAAATCACCTGTCTGACTGAGGAAAAAGAAAAAGAGACCATCCTGGCAAGCTACGTCGGGCGGACAGGGGCTTTTAAGGTGATTGAATGTGATCCTGAACGGGGGCGGGTGGTATTTTCTGAGAGAGCTGCTCTGGCAGAATCGGGGAAAAGGAACCTGCTGTTCAATGAAATTTATCCTGGAAAACGCGTGTTTGGGACGGTGACTAATATTACTGAGTTCGGAGTGTTTGTGGATTTGGGCGGTGTGGAAGGATTAATCCACGTGTCGGAGTTATCGTGGGGCAGAGTACGCCATCCAAGCGACGTAGCCAATGTTGGAGAAACCGTGGAAGCATACGTGATCCAGGTGGACCAGGACCGGTCGAGGATCGCGCTGTCTTTGAAGAGGTTAATCCCAAACCCGTGGGAGACCGCCGAGGAACGCTATTATCCCGGTCAGGTGGTGAGTGCGGTCATCACGAGCATCGTCCCATTTGGGGCGTTTGCGCGCATCGAGGAAGGTTTGGATGGTTTGATACACTCATCGGAATTCGCAGGTGTAAGTGCAGCGGACGAACCGGATGAAGGCTTGTGTGAAGGGCAGGTGGTTCAGGTGAAGGTGTTGAATGTAAACGCAGCACGGCAACGGCTTGGTTTGAGCTTGAATATATCGAATAAATCATAATGGTACCTGCGCAATATTCAACCTTTTATATGACCATGGCGGCAGTCGGCGCCACCTTATTCGGATTAATCTTTGTGGCAATTTCGATTTCCCCCGAGACTGTCACAGCGGAAAACGCACCTATAGAGCGACAAATCAAGGCGACAGCCGCGTACATCGCCTTGCTCAATCCGCTAATGGTCTCCTTGTTTGCATTGGTACCCTATCAAATAATAGGGATTGCAGTGACCATATTAAGTTGCATCGGTCTGATTAATACCTTTGCTATGACCCTTACCTTAAGACAGGAAGCTCAACAAGGAAATACTAAGTTTCGGAATAGCATTTTTGTGATAGTGAGTTTTTTCCTGTATGGCTTTGAAGCATTTATTGCAATCCGCTTATTGCGGTATACAATAGAGCCATATTGGTTTAGCTTTCTAGCGGATACATTAATTTTCCTTACTTTATTCGGGATCATTCGCGCTTGGGAACTTATCGGTATTCGCCAATTTCACATCAAGAACTGGATCGAGTCTCTGCAAAGTAAGAATAAGACTTAGGCGAGAAGGCGAGGCCGGTGATTCCAGATCCTGGGACAGAGCAAAGGAAATAACCTAGCCGTATATAATTTATGAATAAAAATTGGTGGGTGGCAGCATTTATCGTCATAGGGATACTGCTCGGTGCAGGGGTCTTAATATTGGTCACACGACCTCCTAGAGGCAACCCAATCATTTTACTCCCGGCACCAACCCCAGCACCGATCACCGTGTACGTGAGCGGAAATGTAAACCGACAGGGATTATATTCTTTACCGGTTGGCAGCCGACTAAATGATGCCATTCAAGCAGCAGGCGGGTTCGCAGAGGATGCGAACAGTAGCGGGCTCAATTTAGCGGAAATCCTGGTTGATGGGGAGCAGATTGACGTACCGCAGGCAGTATCCCCTGTTGCGACAGGCAGCATCACCAGGTTGGTCGATCCATTATCAGTCCTGGTGGATATCAACACGGCGAGCTTAGAACAACTGGATACCCTGCCCAATGTAGGCCCGAAAACTGCCCAGGATATCCTTGACTACCGCAACACGCACGGTCTATTTGGTAAGATCGAAGATATCATGGATGTGCCTGGAATTGGGCAAGCTAAATTTGATGCAATGAAAGACCTGATTACTGTGGGAACGTCCCCATAACTCGCTTGCGGGCGTTCTCGATGTGTTCCAACATAACTGCCCGAGCTTGCTCTTCATCGTGAAGATGCAAAGCATCAAGAATCCTGTTATGCTCCGATAACGAATCTACGGCACTCGCATCGCGCTTCCAGGAGGCGAGGTTAAAGCGTGTTGCCACCTGATGCAGATGGATCAGATAGCCACATAGATAACGATTGCCGGTGATTTCCGCCAGGAAACGGTGAAACTCATAATCTACTTCGGCGATGGCAATGAAATCCGACCTGGAGGCTGCAATTTTACTCTGTTCGACGTTTTGATCCAGCTGAAGAAGCGCTTCATCGTTGAGATGTTTGCAGGCGAGGGATGCGGCAGGACCGATGACCATCGCCATAGCATCCATGACCTCGACAAATTCAAAAACACTCAAAGGCGTCACGACCACACCATGGTGGGGGATAACTTGCAGTAGTGACTGTTCAGCTAGGCGCTGAAAAGCCTCGCGCAATGGGGTTCGTCCCCAGCCATAACGTTGGATGAGGCTGGCTTCTGTGACCGACAGACCCGGCTCGATTTGCAGGGTCAGGATCAGAT
>JBGOYO010000329.1:0-3907 GCA_041479715.1 Anaerolineae bacterium | reverse complement strand
GTTATCCGTTGATGCCTGCCACGCCAAATTTACCTGGGTGGCGCTGGCTGCAGTTGCGGTTAATCCGGCTGGGACGCTTGGTGCCTGGGTATCCCCACCACCTTTATTGCATGGGATTACGCCAGAATCCAGGACGGTACCACTTGTATTGATATAACTGAAGGTCGCCCCCGTTGAGCTGAGCGCCAGTTTAAGCACTCCATACGCCTGGGGACTGATATCTGCAGAAAACGCTACCCGCGAATCTGAATTGGAGATCGTCTGAATCCCATGACCGGCCGTACCGGCTATGATCTCTGTAATTCCTGTCGGGCTCGGGTTTCCGCTGCCATCCAGCGGCACCCAGCGCTGATAATCATGGTCATGTCCATTGAGTACGAGTGACACACCATCTTGTGCCATCAACGCCCAAATCGTCGTCATTCCAGTGGCTGGTCCTTCCGGGCCAATGTTGAACACCGGATGGTGGTAGTACGCGATGGTACATAAGCTGGCATTCGCCGCCAGGTCCTGGGCTAACCAGATGTACTCAGCAGAAGTTTTACCAAGCCCCCCGACGTGCGAGCCATTTGAGTTCAGACTGATAAAATGCCAGCCTCCGGCGTTATAACTGTAGTAATTCGGTATATTGTTCCAATAATCGAAATAACCAACGCCTCCTACAGAGTTAGTATATTCGTGGTTGCCGATGGTTGGATCGGTAATGGAGTAGAATTTATTGAAATACGTTCCCCCTGTGCCATACCAGTTGTAAAAATCCGCCATACTGCCGCTATAATAAACGTCCCCCAGGTAGAGAAACAGGTTTGGGTTGATCGAGGTCATTAAATTGTTAACGTTACCAGCGGGTACCATTCCATCGGCACCATCCCCGGCTGCGGTGACAATGAAGGGTGACCCGTTAGGGGGATTAGTCCATGAAGGGGTAAATGTGTTATGGTTGACCGGCGGCTGAGCATTGCCGTTGCTGAAGGTCAGGCTGATAGTTGGCTGGTTGGTGGTAGTATAACCATCCTTCATCAGCGCTACTACCCCAAGGCTATAGGTACCATCCTGCCACTTCATACTCGGTAGAACAAAAGTGTAAGGGGTCAGAAAATCAGTCAACAAATAGGCAGTGTTGATGTAGAAGATAAGGCGCTGGACGCCCGATGAACTGCCGGTTATGCTGACTGTAGCGGTAACTGTGACCGGTCCAGTGACGGTGCTTCCCGAGCTAGGTGTTGTGAAACAAAGAGTCACAGTATATGCACCCGATGGAGGAGTGCTTGATGCACAAGAGCTTGCCAGGGGTTGTGCTAAATTGGGAGTAATGGCTGTCTGATCAGGTGTACTGGCTGCCGGATCAGGACTGGTAGGCTCCAGATCAGGAACATCGGCTGCCGGATTAGGTGTACTGGTTGCTGTGCCGACCTGAGTTGGCTGCTGCGCATACGCCGGACTTACTGACAGTGAAAATACCAGCGATAAGATCGCAGCGTAGAATAAGAACATGCGTTTGATTCGCATAATTTTCCTCCCTTGGACATTCGCCGTGTGTTACAAGGCGATGCCTGTCCCAGGTTTACAAACCTATTCCAGAATAAATTGATCGGTAAGCCAGCCATATCAATCCCTTCCCATCCTGTGGATCGATCCAGTGTGATCAATTGTCGAAACGCTGACCGGCGTTGATAACTACATATGTATTCATAACACCTTGGATAACACGTATTTTCTGATGGTTGTACATGCTTAAATCATTAAATTCAAATCCTCTTATCCTCCCCAAACGGAACAAATCACCGAGGTTTTAACGGGTAAAACCTCATTATTATATTATACCTTTATTTATCTTAATTGTCCACTATTAAAGGGTATTAACTTAACATCTACTGCTCATTTCTCTATCTGAGCTAAGTAGATAACATTGACGGATTACTTGAAAGTGGGATAAAACTGATTTCGATAGGATACTCTTTAGTCATTATTCAATCCATACAAACGGATTCCAGGCGATTTCCCATAAATAGCCGTCAGGGTCCTGGAAATATGCATCATAGCCACCCCAAAAAGTATCTTGCGGTTCCTTGGTGATCTTCACTCCTGCCAGGTGAAACTTTTCTATAATTTCGTCGACCTCCACCCTGGTTTTTACATTATAGCCAAGTGTCATCCCCGAAAAACCACTCCCATCATTGGGTACTAAGGCATCTTCAGCCAATAAATCCCTGGGATAGAGTGAAAGCAACATATGGGTAAGCGTAAAAAATACCACTCGACCCCCCTCGATGCCTTTTTCTGATGGAAACCCAACGATTCTTGAATAAAAATCGTACGACTTCTCAATATCCCTTACCCCCAACGTCACCATCGTTATTCTCGGTTCCATATTTATCCTACCTCCATAATTTGATGGTATCATCAAGCCATTCATTATTACTTCCTGGTCTGCTTTGTAAATATAGTATAGACGCAGAATAATTGACAGCTTATATAGTTATCATTTAAGTCTACAACCAAGGTTATCTCATTGCTTGACCATTGAGAAAACGATGTGCTCGAAATTTCCTAAAACGAAGAAATCCTGTCTCCTCATCCCACTTGGAGTGATCGGGGTTCTAATCCTCGTCGTCGCGATCTCCGCCCTTAGCAACCTGAGCCTCCCCCAGCACTCGACCATCCTTTACCACTTGAGCGATCTAGGTAAAGCGCGCCTGTCTGAAGTTCGACATTTGCGCGCAACTTAAGCATAATCTTTCAATCCTTTCTGTGCCGGTTCGATTAAAAGCTCATCCTTTATAGTGTTGCACCTGCAGCCAATCTACGATACGATATACCAGTTAAAAGAAATCGGGAATTCATGCAAATCCTATCCACCAAGCTGTCTGTTCCACCCGTCCGCTCCAGGTTGGTCCCACGCTTACGACTGGTCGAAAAGCTGAATCAAGGATTGGAGTGTGGTTTTATCCTGGTCTCAGCTCCTGCCGGATACGGAAAATCCACCTTGCTGAGCACCTGGCTGGAGCAGCTCGAATTTCCTTCCGCCTGGCTATCCCTCGATGAAAAAGATAACGATCCTTCGCGTTTCATGGCTTATTTCATCGCTGCCTGCTGTGAGGCCGATCCCACCATCGATGTCGATCTGGGAATCCCACCTGGGGTAAGCTCTCAAGCCGATGTTGAAGCTCAACTGACGTCATTGATTAACCATCTTGCCCAGGGAACCCAGCCTCTCTGCCTGGTGCTGGATGATTATCACGTTATCCAGGAACAGCTCATCCACGCTGCAGTCAATTTTATCCTCGACCACCGCCCCGAGTCGCTCCGCCTGGTGATCGCCACCCGCGCAGACCCACCCGTGCCTCTGGCGAGGTTGCGCGCCCGCTGTGAGATGCTCGAGCTGCGTATGGCTGACCTGCGCTTCACCCCCCAGGAAGCGGCTGATTTCTTGAGCTGCACCATGGGGTTGAAGGTTTCGGCAGAAGATGTAGCCCGTCTCACCCTGCGCACGGAAGGTTGGATCGCCGGTTTGCAGATGGCAGCCCTGTCCATGCAAAATACGCGTGATATATCGGGCTTCATCGCCGCATTCACCGGCAGCCATCATTACATATTCGATTACCTGCTGGGAGAAATCCTTGGGCAGCAATCACCCGAAATCCATCGATTCCTTCTAAACACCTCCATCCTCGATCAATTAACTGCCCCCTTATGTGATGCAGTGTTGGAAGCTGATGAGGGATCTAAGACCGCTCGTTCGTCCGCTTCAATCCTCGAAGAACTCGAACATTCCAACCTCTTCATTATCCCCCTGGACCATGAACAGCGTTGGTATCGCTACCACCCGTTATTCGCCGAGTTGCTGCGTAGTTTCTTGGAAAAAAACAACCCGGCTCTGATTCCAGTCTTGCACAATCACGCCAGC
>JBGOYO010000328.1:0-3911 GCA_041479715.1 Anaerolineae bacterium | reverse complement strand
GAATGTTTTTACCGACCGGCTGGATATCTCCTCTCCTGGTACGCTGGTTGGACCTGTGACGTTGAAGAACCTCTTGGAGGCACGCTTTGCGCGCAATGCTGTCATCTCCCAGGTGCTTTCAGATCTGGGCTATGTGGAACGCCTCGGCTATGGGCTGGATCGGGTTGTCGAGGCAGTTCGTCAGGCGGGTCTCCTGCCTCCCCAATTTGAAGAGTTCGCCGGCACATTCCGTGTGACGCTTTATGCTGCCCGGTTTGCGGATGGCGTCGATGGAACGCTCCCTGACCTCTCTGCATACTCAGCTCTCGATCTCAACACGCGCCAGCAAATGGCTTTAGCCCAATTATCGACGCACAAGCGTATCAGTAGTCACGAATACCAGGCGCTCTGCCCTGAAGTGCACGCAGAAACCCTCCGCCGTGATCTGGCAGACCTGGTTTCCCGCGGTATTCTGATCAAAGTTGGGGATAAAAAGGCGACCTATTACATATTGAAGAGGGTGTGACTCGAGGATCAGTCGTTCAGGAACTTAATGTGCTTATACAACATTGGCACCTGCTCGATGATCACCTCCGCACTGCTTCGCCACTCGAACGGTTCTCCGACGCCCCCATATTCAAACGCCAACAGCTTTGGGGCACCGCAATCCCCTGAATGGACACGGTCAAGCACCCAGTCCAACCAATGCCAATCTGATTCTTGAATGGAGACGTGGTCCATCCACTGGCCGGTGATCTGATTCCGTTGGATGCCGGCAAAGTGCATTTCTTTCACCTCTTTCAGAGGCAGTTTGGAGATATACTCATCCGGACCTATCCCGAGGGAATTGGCAGAAATGATCGCATGCGAAATGTCTAGGAGCAAACCACAGCCTGTTTCCTTGATTACATGTGTAATCATATCAGGCTGAACGCACAGGCGCATCGTATTACCCTCTACTTCTCGGTACGGTGAATTCTCGATGATCACTCGCTCTGGTCCGAAGCGCTCTGCTACGCCCTTTACATCAGATATGATGGTCTTTACTACCTGATCCACTTCAGATGCATTTGCCGTATCCACCGAGAAATCAGGATAATACATCTGCCTGGCATCCAGGTGAAGGTTGATGTACGGTGTTCCTGTGATTTGGGATAGATGCCTCACTTTATCCCAATCTACAGGTCCAAGATTATCGTTCCCTGCCTCCAGGGTGAAATGTACCGCCACCGGTTTGAGCTGGGAAGCCTCGCTAACCAGCCAATCCCAATCTGGTGTCTTGAAGGTATCGATGTCGATCTGACCAGACTGAACCAGCCGGGCAGCTGCATGGGAGTAGTTGATTGCCAGTAGCATGGATTATGGGCACTCGTTTGCCAGATGCTCTTCAAAGGTTTCGGAAAACAGGTGCCTGCCCGATCCATCACAAGCTGCCCGGAAATAGTAATAAGGGGTCTGGGCTGGGAATGCGACTGCTTTCAAGGCAGCCAGTCCTGGATTGGAAATCGGTCCAGGAGGCAGCCCGGCATAAATATATGTGTTGTAGGGAGAATCAACCTTCAAATCCTGCAGAGAAAGTGGGTTCGTCCACCAAGTACCCTGGCTCTGGTTGTATCCTAATACATATTGGACCGTCGGATCGGATGCCAATACCGCCCCTGAGTTCAACCGGTTGTAGAATACCGATGCGATGATTGGCATTTCTTCTTCAACCATAGCTTCCCGCTGCACAATGGAAGCCAGAGTCACTGCCTGGCAAAGGTTCAAACCCTGGGTTGAGAAACCGCTGCGCAGCTCCGGGCTGACCTGGGTATCAAAATTCATCAGGATTTGCGGGAGTAAATCATTAATTGTGGATTCGCGCGGCAGCGTATAGCTGCCCGGGAGGAGATATCCCTCGAGTGAATCATCCGCTATGCAGGCGGAGAAACTGTACCCATCCGGATGGGTGTGCACTGCAGAGTAAAATTCCTCTGCTGTGATGTTTAACCCCGAGCTGGGTAGAGCGTTGGCGATCTCTTCAGCCCTCCAACCTGGCAGGATGGTGAGCGTAACGTCAGCGGAAATTGAAGACTGGATTGCTTGGGCAATCTCTATGGGAGACATAGCTGTATTGAGCCTATAATCACCGGCTTTTAAGCTGGTATCCAGACCGCTGTACAACAGGTAACTGCGGAACACCCCTGGGTTGGAGATCAGCCCATCTTCCCACAATTTCCCCGCAATGGATGGCACCGATTCCCCTTGGTTGATCGTCAAGTTAACCTTTGACCCGGCCGGGTTCATAGGTTGAGTCAAATCCTTGGATTGCAATAAGATCAAGCTCGATAGATACAGCCTCTGCCGGTAACTTAACTGTGGCGAGGGAGTGCCGAACTGCTGTTTAGCCTTTGACGTGATCAGGCTGGGGATGACAATCACCGCAAGGATCAATAAACCGGCTATTCCGATCAGTGAGAGCAGGCATGTTCTATTGCGGGAGCGCGGTTGGGGCTGAGACATCTTATTTTTCGGTCCTCGAGTCCAGGTAAGATTGTAAGATCACTGTGGCTGCCAGGTCGTCCAGGTGACCACGGCGTTTTCGTCGTGAGGTGCCCATCTCCAGGCGGGCCTGTTTAGCCTCCTGGGTGCTGAAGCTTTCATCCCATGTGACCAATGGGATATCACATTGGTGCTGAATGGCCTCAGCCAGGTGGGCCGCTCTGCGGCTTGCCGGGGTGGGTGAGCCATCTTCATCGAACGACGTACCGATGACGATCAGACCAGCCTGGTTCTGTTGAGCAAGGTCGGCGATGGTTGCTGCATCGACAGGTCTTGAGACATGCTGCAGCACGGTGAGGGGGGAGGCGATCGTATCGGTGGGGTCGCTGAGTGCGATGCCGATTCGTTTCTCACCCGGGTCGACGGCGAGGATACTCATTGTGAATCTGCCTGAACGAGTGTTATGCGCATAGCCAGGAAGGGTAGCCTGGGCCACCATGTGGGCATGAGCACAATATCAGCCGGTTTAGCCAAAGGCAACGATTCAGACAGACGATTGACTGCTTCTTGAGCCGTCGCCCCCTGGATCGATTCAATCGCCAGGCCCGTTAGTATGTCAGCTTGCAATTTCCGACTTGCGTTGACCGTCCATAACATCTTACCGTCTGACCCCAACTCAGGCGAGGTAACCGGAGTGACCACCAGTGTATTCATAACCGGCGTATACCCGTTGGGAATATTAGAATCAAGGATGGGTGTCACCATGTTATACAATACTTCGCCTGAAACCGTCTGGGCGCTAATTTTGAGACGCAGGGTGAGTTCCACCTGCTCGGTGGGTACACCAGCGGCTGGCTTATAGCTTTCTTCCACTACTTCGCTGATTGTCGCCGAAGGAAGAAATAGTGTATCTTCAACAGGCAGTTTGGATTGTAGTTCTGTAAGCGCCTGTTGCAGCAAACTCGCAGTCAGTTGTTCACGTAGGGTTTGGAGGTCTCGCGCGCTGGGGGTTGGGACAGTTGCATCCAGCCCTCCATGCGTTGCTTCTGGGTTGGTGCCCGTCATCTCAAGCCCAAGATCACCTTCGATAGCGACCAGGCTGTTGGGTGGCAGGTTCCCGGATGACCCAGGTTTGATCGCCTGAGCCTCCGCGAGGACCGACTTGCCTGGTTTAATAACAGTGTCTATCGGTGAGGTTGTCTGGAAGCGTACCCGGACACTCCCGATGGTGGTAACAATCGTGCTTGCAGGGAGGGTGATCGCTTCTTTGGATCTGTTGGTGAATTTGATCATCCCCGAAGCAGGTTTATCAGGGATGGTCATCGTTCCCGTTGCAGTGATCGAGTCAGTCCCCTCAATGATCACTTCCTGGCTGTAGGTTGGCAGGCTGCCTGTAGATAAGTTTATTGTGGTCGCAGACGGGTCAGCAATCAGATCGAGCATTATAGATT
>JBGOYO010000327.1:0-3949 GCA_041479715.1 Anaerolineae bacterium | reverse complement strand
CGAAGACAGCCACGAGGAGATCAGCTCGAGCAGCTGCTCGGGGGCGTCGTTCTGGAACCGTATGAGTCCGAATTCCAGCAGGCCATCCAGCAGGCGCTTGTCTGGGTCGGAGTGCACCCAGGACTGGAGGCGATCAACCACCGGTTCGGGAGGTACGAGGGGGAGCTGTCCCAATAGACGGGCGGCGAGCAGCTGCAGGTCAACATTGGGTTCGGCCCACAAAGCATCACTCAGGTGAAGGGCGGCATTCGGATGCGGTCGAGTGGTTTTGCTGAGCTCATACCAGACCTGGCGCATCACGGGTGGAGGGGTGTTATACGAGTCCATTAGGGGGGAGGGGATACCAGCCTGACCATGACGCTGGGTGTGGTCGGAGTAGAGATCGAGCAAGGAGTGGAGCTGGCGCACGAATGCGTCTGGCTGGTCATAACGCGCGACCAGGTCAGCGACCTGTTGCTTGAGTCGGGCGGGTTGGATGGCGGGCATAGATATATGAAAATTATATAAGGATATTTATATCATGGAACGGTGATAACGAGTAATGTATGAAAATATTATGCGCATAGCCAATCCGTCGGATGGGATATTGATAGAGGAGAAAAGAAGAGGGCTGGTCAACGGATAAATAACGAATGCCAAGAAGATTACTTGATCCAGGTTAGCGGAGAAGTAGGGGCGGGTCGCACGCCACCAAAATAAGTGGCACACTGCCCGCCTCAACGTAGAATGAGCTTTCTCGAAAATAAGCGGGGAAAGGTGCAAAGACAAACCCCTAGTGCTTCCCCTCTCCCGAAAAGACCGTTCGGGATGTAAATTTCCAAAAACCGGATACTAGGGGAGGAGTGTTTAGTAAGCACGACCGAAGATGACCTTTTCGGTAGCGGGCTTACCACAGACGATACAGGTGCCATGACCCGGCTCCTGGTCGAGAGGGATACAACGGGTGGTGGCTTTAGTCTCATCCTTGACCTTGGTTTCACATTCAGGGTCGCCGCACCACCATGAGTAAGCCCAACCTTTCTCAACCGCTGATTTTAGCTCGTCGTAATCCTTGGGATCGAAGGTATGGTCACGGCGGAAAGCGAGGGCACGTTCATACATGGATGCCTGGATGGACTGTAATACTTCCGCCACCTGGGCTTCGATCTGGTCGTGCCGGACAAATGTCTTGCCGGCTTTGCCAGGCATATCCCGCCGGGCAAATGCCAACGAGTTCTTTTGAACGTCCTTGGGACCGATCTCGATGCGCAATGGCACGCCGCGCATCTCCCAATCGTTGAACTTGAAGCCGGGGGTGACTTCCTCACGGCGGTCGACTTTAAGACGGAAGCTTTGCAGCTCCTGCTCCACCTTGGTGACCACGGGCATGACGAGGGACTTCTCTTCGTCATTTTTATAAATGGGGATGATGACAGCCTGGTATGGGGCCAGCTTGGGAGGTAGGATGAGCCCCTGGTCATCACCATGGGTCATGATGACCGCCCCAACGAAGCGTGTGGAGAGACCCCAGGAGGTGGTCCACACATACTGAAGGAGGTTATTCTTATCCAGATATTGGATGTTGAAAGCTTTGGCGAAGTTCTGCCCCAGGTTATGGGAGGTGCCCGACTGGAGTGCCTTGGTATCACCCATCATGGCTTCGATACTGAAGGAGTTATCGGCGCCAGCGAATTTTTCAGCCTGGCTCTTGCGCCCCTTGATTACCGGGATGGCACCGTCTTCGATGGCAAAGTCGGCGTAGACATCCAGCATGCGTAGGGTTTCCTCCTGACCCTCCTCAGGGGTGGCGTGAGCGGTGTGCCCCTCCTGCCAGTAGAACTCAAGCGTGCGCAGAAAGAGCTTGGTGCGCATCTCCCACCGCACCACGCTGCCCCATTGGTTGATGAGTACAGGCAGGTCACGGTATGACTTGATCCACTTGGCATACATGGTACCGATGATGGTTTCGGAGGTGGGGCGGATGACCAGAGGTTCCTCCAATTTCTCGCCGCCACCGATGGTGACGACCGCCAATTCAGGCGAAAAGCCTTCGACGTGCGACTTCTCCTTCTCGAAAAAGGACATCGGGATGAGCAGGGGAAAGGCGGCATTGACGTGACCGGTGGCTTTGAAGCGGCGGTCAAGGGCGGCGGTCATGTTTTCCCACACCGCCCAGCCATAGGGGCGCACCACCATGCAACCACGCACAGGGGCATAGTCGGCCAATTCAGCCTTGAGCACAAGCTGGTTGTACCATTCAGCAAAGTTTTCGGATTGGGTTGGGAGTTTATCTTCAGTCATGGATAATTCCTCTTGATTCACTTTTTATCATTGGATAGGGCTTCCTGCAACTGCACGAAACCTGAGTCTGTATCGGGAGAGAATGATACCCACTGGCGTTGGACAGTAGGGATAAATTCACCCTGCTCAGCCAGCAGACTATCGATCACAGCGTGCCATCCAGCGCCGATCAGGATGAGAGCGCGGGGAGGCAATATGCGGGTGAGCAGGAGGTTCCAGGTGAGCACCAGCTCGGCGAGTGTGCCGACGCCTCCAGGGAGGGCGAGGCAGGCGTCGCAGTTCTCCACCAGAGCGAAGATACGCTCCTGGAAAGTGGCGTAGTGCCATTCCTCCGTCACCCATGGGTTGGCTTTCACAGAGCGCCAGGCCTCGATCTGGTCACAGGTGACTCCGATCACCTGCCCACCCGCTTCGGTCGCACCTCGGGAGAGTGCTTCCATGGTACCAATGTAGCCGCCATTGAGCAGAGTATAGCCGGCCTGTGCAATCAGCCTACCCAGGTGCAGGGCATCCTGGTAGACCTGGTCGCCAGGTTTGGGCTGAGAGCCGCCGAAGACTGTGATGCGTGTGCCCATGGCTATGCAGGCTTGTCCCAGGTACGGTGGTAATTCTTGTCAAGCTTGGTGAGGACGGCTTTTTCCAGATCAATCCCTGCCAGGCTGGCGAGCTGGAGCAGGTAGAGCATGACGTCGGCGAGCTCATCGGAGAACGACTGCGGATCCTTTAAGTTCTCGCCCCATTGGAAATGCTCCAACACCTCAGCGGCTTCCAGGTTGAGAGAGACCGCCAGGTTACGAAGGGTCTGGGGGCGGGGGCTGTCGGGCTCATACCAGCCCATAGTGCGGACGAAATCATGCATCGCGTGGGTCAGCTCAGTGATATCCATGTGTATCCTATTCGGCTTGCGATAATAATACATCCAGGGCAGCCCTGGCGGAGAGGCGCTGCTCAATCTGCCAACCGGACCCGCCCACCATCCGCTGCAAGTGAGCAAGGACTGCTTTCTGGTCGGATGGGTCGAGAGATGCGAAAGCTGCCTTGATGGTTTCAGGCTGGCGGGATAACAGATCCTCCCATAGCGGTTCAGGCTTCACAGATGTCTCGTGCATAGAATGCGCCTATTTTATCTCATTAATCGAAATGTCGATTAAAATTGTGCTTTAAGATTGGTCTAATGATATGCGCATCATCGTAACCCACGAGCAAGCTGATTTCGACGCCCTGGCATCTCTTTTAGGGGCGTATTTGCTGGATGATTCAGCTATCCCGGTGTTACCCAGACGGATGAACCGGAATGTTCGTGCGTTTGTGACGCTGTATGGGGCGGAGCTGCCATTTGTCGACCCACACGACCTGCCGCCCGAAGCGGTTGAATCGGTGTGCCTGGTAGATACACAATCGATGGCAAGCGTGCGTGGGGTTAGTGCGGAGACACGGGTGCACATCGTGGATCACCACCCCATCCGAACAGATATCCCGACAGCATGGACGATCTCAAGCGAGGATGTGGGGGCAACAACGACGATTTTCGTGGAGGATATGCAGGAGCGGGAAGATGAGCTCAGCATGATCCAAGCTACGACGCTGCTGCTCGGGATTTACGAGGATACCGGCTCGCTCACTTACACCAGGACGACGTCGCGCGATCTACATGCCGCGTCTTATCTAT
>JBGOYO010000326.1:0-3968 GCA_041479715.1 Anaerolineae bacterium | reverse complement strand
CTGCTGGATTCACCCCAACAAAATCTTTCGAATATGCCGCACACCGATCACATTGCAAACCCGCAGAGTGAAATATGGACTCAACTTCCTGGTTGCTCTTGGGATAGTACTTCCAGCCAATAAGGAATACAATACATTTTATTGGATCCAGATTGAGACGTAAGGTCTGATGTTATTCGCTACCTTGATGGCAGATGGAATTGCTGATATTCGTTGGATTAGTTCATGATGGACTTCACGCTACTTAAGACTAAGCTATATCGACCGCCCCTCCGTCCTGAGCTCGTTTCCCGTCCGCAGCTGGTGAAACGGTTGAATGAAGGATTAAACAGCAAATTGATCGTGATTTCAGCCCCGGCTGGATACGGTAAGACCACATTAGTCAGCGCCTGGGCCTCTCAATATGAATGTCCGGTTGCCTGGCTTTCTTTAGACGAGGAAGACAATGACCCGGTACATTTTTTATCCTACATCGTTAGTGCTGTGCAAACGATCAAACCCGGCCTGGGTCAAGAAATCTTAAGTGTGCTTCAATCTGCCCAACCGCCTGCGATCACTAACCTTCTACCTGTATTAATCAACCAGCTGGATGACATTCAAGTGCAGTTTATGCTGGTATTGGATGATTATCATCTCATCGTTTCACCAGAGATTCACAAAGCCATCATATTCATCATAGACCACCAACCACCCAGGATGAAGCTCCTGCTGGCTACCCGCGTCGATCCTCCACTTCCTCTACCGTTGCTCAGAGGTCGAGGACATCTAACTGAGCTACGCCAGGCAGACCTGCGTTTTTCTGAAGATGAAACCATTGCTTTTCTGAAAAAAGACGCAGGTATCGAATTAGCTTCCCAGGAAGTCAATACGTTGCTAAACCGCACAGAGGGCTGGATTGCTGGCATACAGATGGCAGCGCTTTCCATGCGAAATAAGAAAGATATCTCCAGTTTTATTGAGGGATTTGGTGGAAGCCACGAATATATCGTGGATTATTTCACCAGTGAAATCCTCAACAATTTGTCCGAAACGACAAAATCGTTCCTATTAAAAACATCATTTCTAGATCAGCTATGTGGTTCTCTGTGTGATGATGTTTCCGGACAAAGCGGTGGTCAGCAAACCCTTGAGGAATTACACGAAGCCAATCTATTCCTGGTCCCATTAGACGATGACCATAACTGGTATCGCTACCACCAATTATTTTCTGACCTTTTATCTAAAAGTCTTCAGCATTACTATCCATTAGAAGTGCCAGGATTACACCTGCGCGCCAGCCACTGGTTCGAGAAACATGAATATCCTCATCAGGCGGTTGAACACGCTTTCTTGGCCCGTGATACCCCTCGGGTGGCTCGCCTGCTGGAGGACGTTGCTGAACCTGCCCTGGGACGCGGCGAGCACCTTTGGCTGCTCAAGTGGATCGAAAAATTGCCGGAAGAGCAGTTGGAAGAACATCTACGTTTGAGCATTATAAAAGCTACTATTTTCACCTCAATTGGAACCCTGCAAAAAGCAGAGGCTGCTTTACAGAAAATTGAGGCATACACCTCAGCTCATCCGACCACCATTTCCAATTTTGATTACGTCATTGTACGGGTAATTGCTCTACATGCCATGATCGCCATTCAACGCGGTGATGTAGATCGCGCCAGGAAAAATGCGCTGCTGGCTTTGGAAAAGCTGCCAGAAGGAACTCAGCATGAAGCGTCCTGGCGGGCAGATGTGCTGCTTGCCCTCGGTTTATCCAATTTCGCCTCGGGTGATCTCATTGAAGCCAGGCAAAATCTGGATAAGTCAATCGGAGAATCGAAATTAGCAGGTGATCCTTATACA
This sequence comes from Anaerolineae bacterium, assembly GCA_041479715.1. Classification (GTDB taxonomy): domain Bacteria; phylum Chloroflexota; class Anaerolineae; order Anaerolineales; family UBA4823; genus FEB-25. The sequence continues at coordinate 2,132 of JBGOYO010000326.1, read as the reverse complement.
TTCTTGTTTGTGACTGCATATCTGATCGATGTGCTTTGGAGCCAGGGTGACCTTAATGAAGCAGTAGAGCGCTGTCAGGCAGGTCTGAAATTTATAGATGAACACCACCTTGGCTGGGCTCCAATGAGTGGCGAGGTGCTGGTACGGTGGAGTTTATTGTTGTGCGAACGTTTACAACTAAGCCAGGCTGAAGAATTCCTCAATCGAGGAACAGAATTGATTCGTATAGGAGGCGTGCCTTGGTCGCTCGCCTGGGCGCATCATATGAGGATGTTCCTCTTGATCGCTCAAGGTGCGTTACCGGAAGCCGAGACAGCAGCACAAGAAGCTGACCAGCTGCTACAAATAACAGAGCTACCAACAAGGGTGTCAAGTGGCATCTCGGCATTGAAAGAGCTTGTCTGGATCAGATTAGGTAAGCTTGATCAGACCGAACAGTTTCTTAGGAAACGGGGCATCTGGATAGGAAGTGAAATTCGCTATCCGTATCACCGTGAATATCAAGCCTTAGCCGCTTTGCTGGTTGCTGAAGGTGATGTGGATAATGCACAAATATTATTAGATAACCTGATCGATTGGGCGGAAGCGACCAAACAATATCGCATATTGATCTGCGCACGGGTGCTCTACTCTCTGGCGTGTGCCGCGCAGAAAGACATGCAAAAAGCAATGCAGTCTCTGGGCAAGGCTATGGACCTGGCAGAGCCTGAAGGTTACTTCCTGGCGATCTTGGAGGTGGGACGATCTATTATCCCTGTATTATATGAGGCTATCCAGAAAGGTGTACGCCCGGAGTTTTCCACTCGATTATTAGAAGGGATTTTAGAAACTTACCCGAATGCACTGGCAGCATCCGATGTCAAGAAGCGCCAACCCGGAATCCTTACCCCACTAAGAGGGCGCGAAGTTGAGGTGCTCAAACTGGTTGCGGAAGGTCATACCAACAAAGAAGTTGCCCTCGAGCTTCACATTTCCCTGCGCACGGTGAAATTCCACATGACCAGCATCATGACCAAACTAGGGGTTGATAACCGGATGTCAGCTGTTACCAAGGCAAAAATGCTGGGAGTTATTAAGTGAAACAGTAACACCAAGAACTTAATTCATCCCCGTCAACTGCGACGGGGATTTTTTATTCTATGCACTATGCCACTGTACCCCGACTGTACCTCGGTACGGTGACATCTGTATCGGTTATGAGTAAAGTAGAAAGTGGAAAGAGTGAAATTTTGGAAAGACAAATCGATCTTGTTCAACAGATCCGTTCTGGGTAAAGGAAGCAAATCGATGCGGTTAAAACGACAGATTTCAATCTTGGGATACCAGCCATCAGAATTTCTGACGAAAAGTTGGGAAACCTCAAAGTTATTCAATCAATTAACACAGATAACTCACAGCAACATAACCAAAATTCATTGGGGATAAGTGTACAAAATGGACAAAAACAGCAAAACCTTACGAGAGATCATTGTATTCCTGGCACTGACAATTATTCTCAGCGCTCTGGCGTATGTCCCGATCATCCAAGGTGGAACTATGGGTGGTGAACAATCAAAGTCTGCAGGCTTCCTGATGTTGGCGCCAGGATTGGCCGCGATCATCACTTACCTGGTTTTCGAGCATAGCCTTCGTCCCATCGGCTGGAGGCCGGGGAAGATTAAGTATCTACTTTTAGGCTTGGTCATACCGCTTATTTATTGTATCGTCGAGTACAGCCTGGTATGGCTGATCGGTCAAGGCAGATATAACGGCCAATTTCCACCCATCTTTCCAATATTTCTTGGTACCATGTTATTCAATGGCACTTTGTCAGCCCTTTTAGAGGAAGTCGGATGGCGGGGGTTTCTCGTCCCCAAAATGAATACACTTACCGGTTTTACCACAACCGCCATGATCACGGGTTTAATTTGGGCAGCCTGGCACTATCCACTGATCATTTATTCAAACGTTCGATTGGGAAACACTCCCTTGCAGATCAGCCTGGTCTGTTTCACCATTTTCGTGGTTGGGTTTAGCTTTCCTGCTGCCTGGCTAAGGCTTAAATCCGGCAGTATTTGGCCATCTGCGCTATTACACGGTAGCCAAAATGTATTTATGCTGTACGTGTTCAATGTTCTCACCACTGATTCGGG
>JBGOYO010000325.1:0-3992 GCA_041479715.1 Anaerolineae bacterium | reverse complement strand
TTCATCACCCATTTCTTGGATCAGGTTTACGAAGTTGCGGACAGAATCACGGTGCTCAGGAATGGAACCTTGGTCGGAACTTATGAAACGGCCAAATTGTCGCGTTTAGAATTGATTATAAAAATGATCGGACGGTCCCTGACCGAACTGGATGACATGTCCAAGATCAAGCAAGAAAGCAGGCAGCACATTCGAAGCGAGGCATTACTTGAAGCAAAAGAAATAGGACGCGCCGGTTCTTTGGAACCTGTATACCTTGAATTGCATGCCGGAGAAGTGGTCGGTATGGCCGGCCTGCTTGGTTCGGGACGCACCGAAATCGCACAGCTTTTATTTGGCGTTGACAAACCGGATACGGGGTCGATGACAATAGAAGGCCAGCAAGTGAAGAATTATTCGCCGATCAGCTCCATCTCACGCGGGGTGGCCCTGTGTCCGGAGGATCGCAAGGATACTGGCATCGTCGGCGAATTGACCGTTAGAGAAAATATTATCCTTGCCATGCAAGCTAACCTGGGCTGGTTTAAGCATCTGGGCACTCAAGAACAATCTAGGATTGCTGAGAAATATATCAAATTGTTGAATATTGCTACTCCCTCGGCCGATCAACCGGTCAAGAATCTGAGCGGCGGCAACCAACAAAAGGTGATCCTGGCGCGCTGGCTTGCCACGAACCCCAAGCTACTGATCCTGGATGAACCCACCCGTGGCATTGACATCGGAACAAAAGCAGAAATTCAAAAATTAGTACTTTCGCTGGCTGAAGATGGCATGTCGTGTGTATTTATTTCCTCCGAGCTCGAGGAAGTGTTGCGCACGAGCCACCGTATTGTTGTAATGCGCGATCGAAAGAAGGTGGCCGAGTTTTCTGGCGAAGTGGATGGAAATAAAATCATGCACGCGATTGCAGGGAGTGATGCATGAGCCTGACTGAATCCTCTTCGGGTTGGAGAAAGATCACCGAGAGTTTGCTCTTCTTCCCCCTTGTCGCATTGGCGCTTATTTTTTAATTGACCTAATCTTCATCCCTGATTTCTTTAATAAAGATCACGTTTTACCAATGTCGCTGGTGTGGCGGTCTGATTAATATCCTGCGGAATAGTACTCCGGTGATTGCGCTAGCCACAGGTAAGGAGCTGGGTGATCTCCACCAGTGGGGTAGATCTCTCGGTGGACGCCATCCTGGCAGTGGTCGTCGGTGGAACCTTACTTGGGTCGGGCGGACGGTTTCCCATGCTGGGCGGTGTTGCCGGTGGGTTGGTTATGCAAGCTGTTACTACTTCATCTATTACTAGAGATGTAAGATAGACTGGCATCAGATATACTAGGTGAACACGTCTGATTATCTCTCTTAGTCAGATTACTCTATCACAGCCAGTGATTCCAGTTCGTTTTATTCATAATAATGCCGGGCAATAATCTGATCCTGGTACTCTGGGGCAAGCTCGCAGAAATAACCGCTCCAACCCCATACACGCACGATCAAATTCTTGTGGTTTTCGGGGTGCACCCTGGCGTCCAACAGAGTTTCTAGGTTCAAGCTGTTCAGCTGCAGCTGCTGGCAGCCCAGTTGAGCAAACGTCCGTACCAGCATGGCCGTTTTGCGGATCGATTCGGCGTCGCGGAAAACACTATCGGAGAGCTCCATCGTGATCGGCCCACCGTTGAAAATCCGCTGGTAATCGATCTTGGCAAAAGATTGCAGCACGCTGATCGGTCCACGCACGCGCACACCCAGAGAAGGGGATAGGTTGGCGCTGAAGGGCTCACCCTGCCGGCGTCCATCCGCCGTCGCCCCAACGACCGGTTCGCGCATCCCCTCGTGACCGGCTGCCAGCCAGACATAGTACATGGCGGAACCTGTGCCCGGGCGCAAGATGCCTCCTCGGGGTGTGATCCCATAATTTTCACATGCCTCCGCCAGGTTATCGAACAGCGTCACCAGCAACGCATCGGCGGTTGCATCGTTGTTGCCGACCTTTGGACCTTCGTCCGTCAGCTTGCGGCGGATGGGTTCATATCCGTTAAAATTCGCCTCCAGCGCCGCGAGCAGCTCAGCTGAGGAAATGTTACCCTCATCAAATATGAACTGCTTCACCGCGGCAAGGGCATCGGCGCCATTGGCAGCACATGCCCCGTGAATGCCAAGATTGTTATATTTCAACCCTGCCGACAGGTCCTTGCCCTGCTCAAGGCAGCTATGCATGAACACTGAGTAATACGGAGCCGGCGGCAACAATATGCAGGAGTAGGCCTCACCAAGCCGTTGGACCTGTTCATCGATGTTTTCAGCGGTTCGGGAGAGGATGCCCTCGAAATCATCCTTTGCAGAAAAACCAGACCGGATGGCTTGATCGACCGCGGCCGGGAACGACACCGCCCCAATATTGACTACTTCCATCCCGCGGCCGGGGATGATGAACTCCCAACAGGCTGCCACCACGTAATCGCGTGCATCTTCAAGCTCGTAGCCGTGGGCCACAAGCGCCGGAATGATCACGTCGTCGTTGCTGTATTGGGGGAAACCCAGCCCGATGCGGGTCAGCTCAGTGGCTAAGCTCAGCAGATCAAGGTCAGTCTGAGCCGAGATGCGCAGATTGATCTTGGGGTCAATCATCGCCAGGTCGCGCGACACCCGCAAGACCATGTGTGTGAGCTCGTTCACGGCTGATTCCCCGCTGGGGGTCACGCCTCCCAGGGTAAGCGACTGTCCATTATCACCTTGCTGCACTCCCGGATACAGGTCACTGTCCTTGTTCAGTGAAATAAAGAATTCGGCCAGCAGCTCCTCCGCCGTCTCAACCGACAGACGCCCTGCCTGGAGGTCGGCGGCCAGGAACGGCCACATGTATTGGTCGAAACGACCCAGGCCTACATGGTAATGTCCGCTCAGCCAGACCACCGCCTGGCATAGCCTGAGCGATTGCAGCGCTTCATGGAAAGTTCGGGCAGGCTGAGCCGGGACGTGCGCGAGGATAGCGGCGATCTCATCCCGACCTGCCAATCGCGCTGCTCGTGCATACCGGGCTGCCAGTTCCAAAACCGCATCGATCGTCTCAACTGCGCTATCGAGAAACTCACAGGCCTTGGTATCGTCTGCCAGCCGTTCACGCGTGGCGAGCGCCACCTGCTTGCGCCCGAGCAGACCTTGCGTCAGGAGCAGGCTCCAATCGGCGCATATATTGCTCACCGGGCCAAGCTCGTGCAGGGTCCGACCGGCAGTCAGTTGCGCCCATTCCACCGGTGAATAAATCGGGGGCACTGTGGGGAGTGTCCGGGTGAATACGATGCGCTCATCCGGATGAATATAAACCTGTTCAGCTTCGCATTGGCGCTGAACCAGGCGCGCTACACGCCTGGGCCATGAAAGCTGACCTGCTTCGCACTCGGTGAGGACCTCAATTGGCGCGGTTTGTCTCAGCGAGCGCTGTTCGCCGGCCCGCACCCGGTCCTTTATTCTCGCCAATCGCTCATTCATACGATGCTCACCTGGATCCCTGCTTGCTTGAAGACTTCAGTGTTGAGGTTGAGCTCGCCTGTTTCGTCATATTCCGGTTTGAATTCCATCCCGGCGTACTCATATTTCCCGCCGGCGGCCTTGTTATAGGGCAGCAATTCCACCCGCAGCAGGCAGGGCATTCCGCGCACGGTTTGTGCGATCGCTTCCAGGTTCTGGTCGGTATCGGTGACGCCCGGCACCAGCGGCACCCTGACCACGAACGGTATACCCATCTCATCCAGAAGATGTAAGTCTCTTAGGATAAGAGCATTATCACAGCCGGTGTAATGTCGATGGGCAGTGGCATCGATCAATTTAAGATCGAAAAATACCAGGTCAGATCGATCGACGAGCTTATGGAAGTCCTGTTCTCCGCCGTAGCCCGAAGTGTCTAACAAAATATGCACGTCGTCGAGCAAATCAATCACATCGGCCACAAAATCGGCCTGTAGGAGCGGCTCGCCGCCCGAGAAAGTGACGCCGCCTTCATTGG
>JBGOYO010000324.1:0-3996 GCA_041479715.1 Anaerolineae bacterium | reverse complement strand
GTTTGCCCGGTGGATGTGATCAATACCTTCGACCGGGGCTTGAGCCTGCGCAAGGCAACCTACCGTAATTCAGCCCAGGCAGTGCCTGGGGCATATGTGATCGAAAAACGCGGCATCGCACCCTGCCGGGCTGCCTGCCCCACCGACCAGCGCGCCCAGGGGTACATCGCCTTGATCAAGCAGAAGCGCTACGCGGATGCCTATTGGGCCATCCGCCGTGAGCACCCATTCCCTTCAGTGTGCGGGCGGGTGTGCAACCGGCGCTGCGAGGAGCAGTGCAGCCGGGGCCAATATGACGAACCGGTGAGTATCATGAAGCTGAAGTGGTTTGTGGCTGATTGGGCTTATGCGCACCGGGACGAGCTTCCCAACATGCGCGACAAATCATTGGTGGGCACACCGTTTTCCCACGCCCCCACTCCGACTGGGAAGAAAATAGCCATTATTGGGGCGGGACCGGCGGGTATGACGGCAGCCTTGGACCTGGTGCGCATCGGCCACCATGCGACGGTATTTGATTCACTGCCTATTGCCGGGGGCATGATGCGGGTGGGCATTCCACCCCACCGCCTGCCTTACGACCGGCTGGATTGGGAAATCCAGCAGATTGTGGACGAAGGCGTGGAGATGCGGTTGAGCACGCGGGTATATGACATCCCCGGCCTGTTTACAAAAGGTTATGACGCCGTGGTCATCGCAACCGGTGCCCACAGCGCCTGGAAGCTGAACATCCCCGGCACCGAGCACCCCGATAACTGGCTCAGCCTGGATCTATTACGCCGGGCATGCCTGGGTGAAAAAATCGACCTTAAGGGGAGAGATATTGCCGTCATCGGGGCCGGCGACGTGGCGCTGGATGCGGCACGGGTATCTGTCCGGCTGGGAAGCCCCAAGGTGAAGATTGTATGTCGCGGCATGCGGGCCGCGTTCAACGAGATCGACGAGGCGAACAAGGAAGGGGTCGAGATCATCCGCAACCGTGTGTTTAAGGAAGTGGTCATCAAAGACAATAAAATCACTGGCATCCGCTGCGTGGAAGCCAAAGTGGGGGCGATCGTCAACGGCAAACGCCAGGTGGAGGAGATCCCCGGCACCGACCACGTCATCCCCTGCGACCTGGTGATCTGGGCGGTGGGGCAGCAGCCAGATTTCAGCTTCCTGCCCGAAGGCTCGCACATCCGCAAGCTCAGCTCGATGGGGCTGGAGACGGATGACGAGATGATGACCAGTATGCCGGGAGTATTCGTGGCAGGTGACGTACGCCGGGGCACTACCTTTTTCGTGGTGGATGCCATCGGCGAAGGTCACCATGTGGCGCGCAGTATCGACCGCTATCTGCGCGGCCCGGAGGGAATTCAGGAGCCGGTTAAGCTGCCCACGGCAACCTATACCAAGGATGAAGTGGCAGAAATGATGGAGATTGGCTGGGCAGCGGAGACTGGGCGCGCCAAGACCCGGACAATCCCAGCAGAAGAACGGGTGAACAACTTCAAGGAAGTCGACCTGGCACTCACCGAGGAGGAAGCTATCGCCGAGGCGGAGCGCTGCTTGCGCTGTGGTATCTGTTCGGAATGTCTGGAGTGCCTGTCAGCCTGTGAGCGCGGGGCGATCAACCACGACATGAAAGACAGCATTCTTGACCTGACGGTGGGTACGATTGTGCTTGCGACCGGATTCAAGGATTTTGACCCGTCACGCATACCAGAGCTGGGCTATGGTCAGCTGGATAATGTGCTTACCTCGATGGAATTCGAGCGCCTGATCAATGCCAGTGGCCCGACCAGTGGAAAGGTGACGCTTAAAAATGGCGAGGCACCGAAACGAGTTGCCATTGTGCACTGCGTGGGCAGTCGGGATGACAAATACAACGAATATTGCTCACGAGCATGCTGCATGTACTCGCTCAAGCTGGCGCAGCTGGTGCACGATTATATGCAAGCTGAAGTACACGAAATCTACCGGGATATGCGCACCTTTGGTAAAGATTATGAAGAGTTTTACAACCGCACGCGCCAGAAAGGCGTCAATTTCTACCATGGGAGGGTGAAAGGCATCACGCAACAGGATGGGCATCTGGTGGTGAGATGGGACGAGAGCTTTTTCAATCAGCCCGACCACGTTGAGGTGGATATGGTCATCCTCTCAACCGGCTTCGAAGCCCAGGCGGATACTGCCAAAGTGGCAAACATGTTCGGCGTCAGCCGCAGCCCGGATGGGTTCTTCCTGGAGAAACACCCCAAGCTGGCGCCTGTGGAGACTTCGACAGAGGGGATTTATATCGCCGGGGCGTGCCAAAGCCCGAAGGATATCCCCGACAGCGTGGCGCAAGCCGGGGGCGCGGCGGCAGCAGCCTTATCGCTGCTCGACCAGGGCACGATTGCCCTGGACCCATCGGTGGCATCGGTGAACCTGCTGCGTTGCGCCGGCTGCGGCTTATGCGTCAATGCCTGTCCGTACAGCGCCATCGAGCTAAAGGAGAGTGTGGCTTCGGTCAACACCTATCTGTGCAAAGGCTGCGGTACCTGTGCCTCGACCTGCCGCGATAAGGCCATCACACTGATCCACTTCGACGATCAGCAAATCATCACCGAGATGATCGGCGCGTTGTCGGCTGTACCGGTTGTTCCGGGGATCCTGAGCCAATCGGAGGTGGTGCATGGCATTTGAACCGAAGATCATCGCTTATCTGTGCAGCTGGTGCAGCTATACCGGGGCAGACACAGCTGGCATCGCCCGCCTGAAATCTCCTGGCAATATCCGCGATATCCGCGTACCGTGCTCGGGGCGGGTTTCGCCTGAGATCATCATGCGCACCTTCGAGCAGGGGGCGGATGGGGTATTGGTACTGGGCTGCCATATCGGCGAGTGCCACTATAACACCGGCAATCACCGGGCAGCCAAACGATTGCCGGTTTTACAAGCTTTACTGGCATACGCCGGCCTGGAACCCGAAAGGGTGCGGCTGGATTGGGTGTCGGCTTCGGAGGGAGAGCGCTATTCACGCATCGCCACCGAATTCACCGAAACGGTGCGCACTCTCGGACCAATCCAGTGGAGGGTAGCGGAGCGTGGGGCACATTTTGTGTGGGAACGCGAACCGATCAGCCACCGCTATTCGGCATTCAGCGATGAACAGCCCAAGCATGCGGTGTACCACACATCGGTTCATGATGAGCAAACCCTTACGCTGCAGGCAGCAGCCAGGGAACTGCTGACTAATAAGCAGGTGGATTGCGTGATAGGGTTCGAAGTGGGTCCCAGGGGGCGGACACGCCCGGCATTCATCCACCAACCGGAAAATGTTGAACGGCTGGTGTGGAACCAGGACTGCACGCACAATTTGTCGGCTTACCTGAGCAAGAAATTAGGCTGGGGCACGGACGGTGGAAAGAAAAAACAGCCTGACAAGCTGCCCAAAGCAGCCGTGGTAGTCAAACCGTGTGACAGCCGGTCGATCAACGTGCTGCTGGCAGAGAACCGCTTCCTGCGCGACCAGGTATTCATCATCGGCATGGCCTGCGATGGCATCCGGCAGGGGGCGGGATTCGGCAATGATAAGAGCGGTCCCATCCAGACGCGCTGTGCAGCGTGCAACGTGCGCACTCCAGTGGTCTATGACACACTGATTGGAGACCCGGAGGCAACCTATCGGGAAATCCCACCGGAACATATTTACCCGGGGATCGACCACCTGGATGCATTGACCCCGGTGGAAAGAATGAACTTTTGGCTCAGCCAATTCGACCGCTGCATCCGCTGCTATGCCTGCCGCCAGGCCTGCCCGATGTGCGATTGCCCTATCTGCTTGTACGAGCGGGATGATTCGCTATGGGTGGGAATGGGGATCGACGTTGACGAGAAGCGGGCTTTCCACCTTGGAAGAGCCTACCACCTGGCAGGGCGCTGTGTGGGGTGCAACGAGTGCGAGCGTGCCTGCCCAATGGACCTGCCTCTCAGCCTGATCCACCGCAAGATGGCTCAAGAGATGGAAACCAT